>JAJYIC010000343.1 GCA_021790295.1 Pseudomonadota bacterium
GGATTGCTCGTTACGGCGACGGGATCGCAATAGCCGGCGAGAGCCTCGTCGACCGCGTTGTCGACGACCTCGTAGACCATGTGATGAAGGCCGGAGCCGTCGTCGGTGTCGCCGATATACATCCCCGGCCGCTTGCGGACCGCTTCGAGCCCGCGCAAAACCTCGATCGAGTGCTCGTCGTATGCCTCTTCTTCGCCGTTTTCGGGCCGCCGCGGGCTTTCGCCGGGCGGCGCGGAATGAGCCTGCGCGAGCGCGTTCGAAGCGAGGAGGGATGAGGGTCGATGTGCTTTTGCCATGTCGCTCTGTCGCGTGTTGCCCGAAGATTCCGGGATCAAGGGTGATCTCCGCCGAGGACCCCGCCGCTGACGGCGAGGAATTGCGCCCCTTCGCGCAAGGGGGCGAAAAGCGCCTTTTCGGTCCCGGAAACCCAGACCTGGCCCGGGAGCCGCAACAGCGCCGCAAAAAGCGCCCTGCGGCGGCTTTCATCGAGATGGGCGGCAATCTCGTCGAAAAGGATGAGCGGCGGTTCGCCGCGGATCTCGCTCACGAGACGGGCGTGAGCAAGAAGGATCGCGATCAAAAGCGCCTTCTGCTCGCCGGTCGAGGCGAGCCCGGCCGCAAGACCCGTCCTCTCGTCGCGCACCGATAGATCCGAGCGATGGGGGCCGGTGGCCGCCCCGCCCGATTCCGCGTCGCCCGAGCGGTTTGCCGAAAGCGCCGCGGCAAAGGCTTCTTCGGCGGCGAGAGCCGGCATCTGGGCAAGCCAGTCCTCGACCGCGCCTTCGAGGGCAAGGCGCGCTTTCGGAAACGGCCCTTCGCAATCCGCGCACAGGCGGTCGAGGCGTTCGACCGCTTCGCGCCGCGCCGCTGCGACCGCGACCCCTTCGCGCGACATCGTCTCTTCGAGGGCCAAAAGCCAGGCCTTGTCTTGGCGCCTTTCGCGCAAAAGGCGCGAACGCTCGCGCAAGGCCTCGCCGTAAGCGACGACGCGCGAGGCGTGAGAGGGATCGAGCGCGAGTACGAGGCGATCGAGAAAGCGGCGCCTTTCTCCCGGTCCTTCGAGGAAAAGACGATCCATGACCGGCGTCAGCCAATTGACGGCGAGCCTTTCGCCGAGAGCCGCCTGGCTTTTCGCCGTTTCCCCGTCGATCCGCACCACGCGGCGCTCGCCCGCGGCGGCGCGCAAAACGCCTTTCGCCTCTTTCCCGGCCTCGCGCCCGGTGCCGATGCGCAATTCGCCGCGCCCGGTTTGCAATGCGGCAAAAACCGCCCAGGCCCTGCCGTCGCTTCCGCCCTCGCGCCGGTCGAGGTCGCCAAGACGCGCCTGCCGCAAACCACGGCCCGGCGCCAGCAGCGAAACCGCCTCCAAGAGATTGGTTTTCCCTGCGCCATTGGGGCCGGTCACGACCACAGGCTCTAAACCGAGCTTGAGGCGCGCCTCTTTGTAGTTGCGAAAATCGGTCAAAACCAACCGGGTGACGCCCACACGCCCCGCTCCGGAGACCGCGGCGTCGGCGCCGCTCGGGGCCTCCAGTTCCTCGGTCAGCATGAAGGATATATGGGTGGGAAAGCGGCCGATCGCCAGCCGAAGGCGCGGCGCAACCGCCTACACCCTGAGCGGCATCAGAACATAAAGCGCGCTCGGATCGGCGCTGTCGCGCACGATCGTCGGCGAACCGGGGTCGGACATCAAAAGCTGCACGCCTTCGCCCGCGATCTGGTCGGTGATGTCGAGGAGATACCGTGAATTGAAACCGATCTCGATCGGCTCTGCGTTGTAGCGCGCTTCGAGTTCCTCGACCGCGGTGCCGCTTTCGGGGCTTGCCGCCGAGAGCGTCAGGCTGCCTCTCTCGATCGCAAGCTTGACCGCCCGGCTTTTCTCGGTGGAGATCGTGGATACGCGATCGATCGCTTCGGAAAAGGATTTGCAGTCGATTTCGAGAAGCTTGTCGTTTCCCGAAGGGATCACCCGGTCGTATTCGGGAAAGATCCCGTCGATCAGCTTCGAGGTCAAAACGGCCTCGAACGCCGAACCTGCCGCCGCCGATTGAGGCCCGGGAACGAGAAACCGGATCTTCGATTCGGACAAGGAAATGCGGATCTCGGAACCCGAACCCGCGGCCGGACTTTCCTCGATGATCCGGCCGAGTTCGAGAATCGTCTTGCGCGGCACGATCACTCCCGGCATGCCGGCCGCGCCTTCTGGCAACACCATCTCGACGCGGGCCAAACGATGCCCGTCTGTCGCGACCGCGCGCAGCACTTCGACGTCGCCGACCTTGGTCGCGTGCAGATAAATGCCGTTGAGGTAATAACGAGTCTCTTCGGTGGAGATGGCAAACCGGGTGCGTTCGATGAGCGAACGCAACTCTGCGGCCGAAAGAGCAAAGCCGTGCGGCAGATCGCCGGCCGCCATCAGCGGATAGTCTTCGGCCGGGAGCGAAGCGAGGGTGAAAACCGAACGCCCGGAACGCAGCGTCATCCCGCCTTCCGCGCGCACGGGGCTCGAACCCGCAGAGGGCGGGGTCGAGCGCGGATCGCCTTCGGCCGCCGGGCTCGGCGCCTCGATTTCGATCTCCGCCCCTTCGGGGAGTTTGCGCACGATGTCGTAAAGGGTATGGGCGGAAGCGGTGGTGCGGCCGGGGCGCGCGACCGCGGCAGGAAGGCGTTCCAAGATCTCGAGGTCCATGTCGGTTGCGGCAAGGACAACCCCGGCCCCCGCCGCGCGCGAGTTTTCGGCCGTCAGAAGCAGGTTCGAAAGGATCGGGATCGTCGTGCGCCGTTCGACAACGCTCTGCACATGAGAGAGCGCCTTCAAGAAGGCGGCGCGTTCGATCGCGAGCTTCATGTCCCCACACGCGAAAAAGGCGCGCCGCG
Organism: Pseudomonadota bacterium; assembly: GCA_021790295.1. Taxonomy (GTDB): domain Bacteria; phylum Pseudomonadota; class Alphaproteobacteria; order ATCC43930; family CGMCC-115725; genus AP-15. Next base: position 2,878 of record JAJYIC010000343.1, read on the forward strand.
CGGGCGGGCCGCGCAGCGGAGCCGGGGGTTTCTGCACCCTTCCCGCCCGCAGCTTCCCCGAGGAGAAAGCGCGGGCGGCAGGGTCGAGACCATCATATCACGAAGCGCAAAAAGGCTCAGCATCCGCGTCGACCCTGGCCCCGATCCGGCGTTCTCTTCGGCCGGTCCTGTTTGCGGGATGCCGCGATTCGCGCTCTCACCCCTGCAACATCCGGGTCAACAGTTCGAGATCTTCGGCAAGGCCGGGGTCGGTCTCTTTCAGCTCTTCGATCCTGCGCACCGCGTGCAAAACCGTGGTGTGATCGCGGTCGCCGAACTTGCGTCCGATCTCGGGCAAA
>JAJYIC010000344.1 GCA_021790295.1 Pseudomonadota bacterium
CGATCATGCTCGCGAACATCATGCAGGGGCTCGACACCACGATTGCCAACGTGGCCCTGCCTTATATCCAGGGAAACCTGTCCGCGACTTATGATCAGGTGGCCTGGGTTCTGACCTCTTATATCGTCACCGCCGCCATCATGATGCCGCTGACGGGCTGGCTTGCCGGACGTTTCGGCATCAAACCCGTCTTTCTTTTCAGCATCGCCGGCTTCACCCTCGCTTCGGCTCTTTGCGGCAGCGCCACCACCCTGACGGAGCTTGTTCTTTATCGCGCCCTTCAAGGGATTTGCGGAGCGGGGCTTGTGCCTTTGGCGCAAGCGGTGCTGTTGCAGATCAACCCGGTCGAGCGCCACGGCCAGGCGATGGCCGTGTTCGGCATCGGCACCATGCTGGGTCCGACCACGGGCCCCGCTCTCGGCGGCTGGTTGACGCAAAGCTACACTTGGCGCTCCGTATTCTACATCAACGTTCCGATCGGCATCCTTTGCGCACTCGGAGTCCTCGTTTTTCTCCGGGAAAGGCGCCATGCGCATCGCGAAGAATTCGATTTTTTCGGCTTTGCGGCGATGAGCATCGCCATCGGCGCGTTGCAGATGTTTCTCGATCGCGGCGAATTCAAAGACTGGTTCGGCTCGACCGAAATCTGGATCGAGGCGGGGATCGCGGCGGTCGGGTTCTATCTTCTGGTCGTCCACACGATGACCGCGGGAGAGCGCTCCTTTCTCAACCGCGATCTCTTGCGCATCCCCAATTTCGCGACTGCGACGATCCTGATGTTTTTTATCGGCCTGCTTCTCAACGGGACGCTCGCGCTTCTGCCGACGATGTTGCAGACCCTGATGGGCTACCCGGCCTTTACCACGGGGCTCGTCACCATGTGGCGCGGGGTCGGCACGATGATCGCGATGTTTCTCGTCGGCCGCCTCATCAACCATGTCGACAATCGGCTCATCATCTTTGGCGGACTTCTCGTCAGCGCCGGTTCGATGTGGCAGATGACCGGGTTCAGTCTCGACATGGGCTCCGGGCCGGTGATCGTCAGCGGCTTCCTGCAAGGGCTCGGCCTCGGCGTCACGTTCGTCCCGCTCAATACGCTTGCCCTTTCGACCCTGCCGCGTTCGATGCTGACGCAAGGGACGGCCCTCAGAAGCCTGATGCGCAACCTCGGCGGCAGCATCGGCATCGCCATCCTCGAGGCCGAGTTCGTCAACAATACGCAGATCGTGCATTCGCGGCTCGTCGAAGGTCTGCGCCCGGACAATCTTCTCGCCCGGCCGCCCTATCTGCCGGCCCCTTTCAGCCTTTCGACGCCGGCCGGGGTTGCCGCCCTCAACAACGAGGTGACGCGACAGGCGGCGATGGTCGCCTATATCGACGCCTTTCAGCTGATGCTGCTGATCGTTTTGTTTTCGCTCTTATTCCTCCTTCTTTTGCGGCGCCCCGACAGTCTCGCCGCCGCCGAATAGGCGTAATCGAGGATGAACGGTACGAGAGGCGAGAGCGGGGCAAATCGCGGCGCGGTTGCGCTCGCGATCATGCTCCCGCGCATCATGCAAGGCCTCGACACGACGATCGCCAATGTCGCCTTGCCGAATATGCAGGGAAACCTTTCGGCCTCTCAGGGCGAGATCGCCTGGGTCCTCACCTCTTATATCGTCGCCGCGGCGATCATGATGCCTTTGACCGGCTGGCTCGCCGGAAGGCTCGGCATCAAATATGTGTACTTCGCCTCGGTTGTCGGCTTTACCCTGGCTTCGGCCCTTTGCGGCAGCGCCACGAGCCTTGGCGAACTGGTTTTCTTTCGCGTGCTCCAGGGCCTCTCCGGCGCCGGGCTCGTCCCTCTCTCGCAAGCGGTCCTGCTGCAAATCTATCCTGTCGAACGGCACGGCCAGGCGATGGCGCTTTTTGGCATCGGCTCGATCGTCGGGCCGATTTCGGGCCCCGTTCTCGGCGGCTGGCTGACCGACAATTACAACTGGCGCTGGATCTTTTACATCAACGTCCCGGTCGGAATCCTGGCCGCGTTCGGCATTCTCGTTTTTTTGCGCGAGATGGGGCGCGCCCATCGCGAGACTTTCGATTTCTTCGGCTTTCTTACGTTGAGCTTTGCCGTCGGCGCTTTGCAGCTGATGCTCGACCGCGGCCAGATCAAGGACTGGTTCGGATCGACCGAGATCAGGGTCGAGGCGGCTGTCGCCGTCCTCGCTTTTTATCTTTTCGTCATCCATACGGTGACGGCACGCGGGCCCTCGTTCTTCAATCGCGACCTATTGAAGAGCCCAAACTATCTCGGCGGCATCGCCCTCATCTTCTTTCTCGGGGTGATCCTCAATGGAACGCTTGCCCTTCTGCCGACGATGCTGCAAACGCTCCTCGGCTATCCGGCGGTGACGGCCGGAGTGGCGACCGCACCGCGCGCCGCCGGCACCTTGATCGCGATGTTTCTTGTCGCGCGCCTTATCGGCAGGGTCGACAGCCGGCTTCTCATTCTCACCGGGCTTCTCGTCAGCGCCTTTGCGCTTTGGCAGATGAGCCATTTTTCCCTTCACATGGGAATGCTCCCGGTGATCCTTTCGGGCTTCGGGCAGGGCTTTGGCGTGGGCTGCATCTTCGTTCCGGTCAACACCCTTGCGTTGTCCCGGCTGCCGCGCCGCATCCTCACCCAGGGAACGGCGATCCGCAGCCTCTTGCGCAATATCGGAGGCAGTCTCGGCATCTCCGCTCTCGAGGCGGAGCTTGCCGTCAACACCCAGGTCGTCCATTCCCGCCTCGTCGAAGCGGTGCGCCCCGACAATCTCTTCGCCCGCGCTCCTTATCTCGCCGCGCCTTTGAGCCTCTCGAACCCGCAAGGTTTGGCGGCGATCAACAATGAGGTGACGCAGCAGGCGGCGATGGTCGCCTATATCGACAATTTCCACGTGATGATGATTATCATCCTCGCCTCTCTGCCGCTTCTTTTGCTCCTCCGCCCGCCCTCTCTCGCCGCCGCAACGGGGGAATTGCCGGCCGCTCAAACGAGAGAGGCCGATTGAGGGAAAAAGGCCCTCAGGAAAGCGAGGTGATAAGCTCGCGATAGGCGGCCTCGGGAAAGGCCTTGAGCGTCGTCGTGCGCACGGTCCCCAAAAGCCCGATCAAAAGCGTAAAGCGGGCGGCGCAGGCGTCGTCCGGCGCTTCGTAGACGGCGACCAGATCATATTGGCCCATCGTCATG
>JAJYIC010000345.1 GCA_021790295.1 Pseudomonadota bacterium
CCGATCCGACTTTTTCATGCTGGCGATGGGCGCCTATACCCCTCTCGACGGTTTTATGGGGGAGGAGGATTGGCGCGGCTCTTGTCTTGATATGAAGCGCGCCGACGGCCTCTTCTGGCCGATTCCGATCACGCTCTCCTGCGAGGCCGATCGCGCCGAGGCGATCGCCCTCGGCGAGGAAGTGGCGTTGACCGAAGGCGAGAGCGGCGCGCTTCTCGGCACTCTTCGCGTCACCGAGAAATACGCGATCGACAAGGAATTCGAGTGTCGGAACGTTTTCCGCACCGCCGATCCGAAGCATCCCGGCGTCTTGAAGGTGATGGAGCAGGGTGCCGTCAATCTTGGGGGACCCGTGCGCGCCTTCTCTGAAGGTGATTATCCGAAGACCTATGCCGGCCTTTATCACCGCCCCGAGGAGACGAGGGCTCTCTTCCTCGAAAGGGGGTGGTCGAAGGTCGCCGCGTTCCAGACGCGAAACCCGATGCACCGCAGCCACGAGCATCTTGTCAAGATCGCCATCGAGGTCTGCGACGGCGTTCTCATCCATCAGGTGTTGGGAGCCTTGAAGCCGGGCGACATCCCGGCCGAGGTGCGGGTCAAAGCGATCGAGGTTCTGGTGCGCGATTATTTCGTGCCGCAGAGCGTGCTCCAGGCCGGCTATCCCATCGAGATGCGCTATGCGGGCCCGCGCGAAGCCCTTCTCCACGCCCTTTTCCGCCAGAATTTCGGCTGCTCTCACCTGATCGTCGGGCGCGATCACGCCGGGGTCGGGAGCTATTACGGTCCCTTCGACGCGCAGCATATTTTCGATAGCTTGGCACCCGGCAGTCTCGTGATCGAGCCTTTGAAGATCGACGTCACCTTTTTCTGCTACAAATGCGACGGGATGGCGACGGGGAAGACTTGCCCGCACGAAACGGGGGAAAGGCTGCAAATCTCGGGGACGCGGCTACGCGAGATGTTTGCCCAACACGAGAGGATCCCGAAAGAATTCAGCCGCCCCGAAGTCGTAAAGGTGTTAGAGGACTATTACGACAGCCTCGGGTGAGGCGGGCGCTTTCACTCCGCCATGGCGCGCCGAATGTGGCGATTGGTCTCGGCTCGGAGCGGCAAATTTGCTCTAGGATAGAACGCATGGTCTCGTATATGGCGCGCGCGCGATTTGGCACGCCGGGCGCGCTTTTGAGGGGCGCCTTGGCCGAGGACGCCTTGGCCCCGGATCCCGCAAAAGCGGCTCCAAACCCGGCCGCCCTATTCTTTGCGACGCGGCAGGGGAGGAAGAGGGGTGAAATACCCGCTTTCGTCCAAAGGGAGAGATGCGAGGGGCGCAAAGGCCGAAAGGCGGCCTTCTCCGCCTCGAACTGCCTGCATGATCCGATGACGCGCTTCGAATTCCCGGTGCGCAAAAGCGCGCCCGGCGGTATCGATCCCTATCGAGGCAAGCCGGCGCCGGGCAGGATCGGCGGCGAGCACCTTTTTACCGAGAAGGGGCGAAGGCTGCGGCGGCTCTGAGGCATCGGCCGCCTGGAGACAATCGCCGCGCCCGCCAGGCTTTGAAGGAGTTTCGCATGTTCGTCGACAACCCTTTCGCCCTTCTTTCGCACTTTGTCTCGCCGCTATTGATGCAGGTCTATCTCGTCCTGATGATCCTCTCGGTCGCCGGCGGAACCTGGCTCGACACCTATCACAAAGGCAGCGCCAGATATTTCGCGCGCCGCAGAGTGAAGGCCAAGGCCGCCGCCAAGAGGCGCCCTGGCGTCATGGAGATGGCCCTCCTTGCCGCCGCGACCGTCGGCGAGGCTCTGGTCTCGGGCGAATTCGGCAAAGGCAAGCGGCGGCTCTCTCACCTTTTGATGATGTACGGCTTTCTTCTCAACATGGCGACGACTGTGGTGATGGTCTTCGGCTATGCGAGGGATGCGGCAACACCGATCCTCCTGCCGGCGCTCTGGGACCTCGGCGCGCTGATGCTTCTCGGCGGAGGGTTGTGGTTTTTCCTTGCGCTTCGGGTGAATGTGGCTTTCGACGGCGCTTCGCCTTACCACATGGGCCGCGCCGATCTTTTTATCGGCTCCCTCATCGCGAGCGCCGGCTTTGCGCTTCTATGGCATCTGGTCGCGGCGTTATCCGGCAATGCGGCGGCGAACCTGCTGTTTTTCGCTTTCTATCTTTTCTTTACGACGGTGCTTTTCGGCTCCGTCTTCTGGTCGAAGTTCGCGCACATGTTTTATAAGCCGGCGGTCGCGCTGCAAAGACGGATCGAGGAGGCCAACGGCTCCTCGGACCTCCCGAGCCTTGTTCCAACCCGCGGCGGCAGGAGTTGAGCCGATGCCGACCTATACGGACATGACGCGATGCGACGGCTGCGGACAATGCGTCGACATCTGTCCTTCCGACATTATGCACATCGACCCGGTTTACAGAAGATCCTACAATATCGAGCCCAATTTCTGCTGGGAATGCTATTCCTGCGTCAAGGCCTGCCCGCAGCATGCGATCGACGTGCGGGGATATGCCGATTTCGCGCCGCTCGGCCATAAGGTCAGAGTCATCAGGGAAGCGGAAAAAGGATCGATTTTCTGGCGGATAAAGTATCGCGACGGGCGGGTGAAGGAATTCACCTTTCCGATCAGGACGACGCCTTGGGGCTCGATCAAGGCGCCCTGCGATTACGAGGCGCCGCGGCCCGAAGAACTCGAGACGCTTTTGCTTGCACATGAGCCCGCGGCCCTCAAGGTCGAAGCCCTTGCGACCCTCCCCCCAGCCGAGAAAAAGCAGGTCTGACGCCATGGCCCACCGCTTGCCCGCAAAAACCAGATTCGTGGATGCCGACATCCTTGTCATCGGCGGCGGCTTTGCCGGATGCGGGGCGGCCTACGAGTCGCGCTATTGGGGCCGCAATCTGAAGATCGTCGTCGTCGAAAAAGCCAACATCGAAAGAAGCGGCGCCGTCGCCCACGGCCTGTCGGCGATCAATTGCTATATGGGAATGCAATGGGGCGAAAACCGGCCGGAAGACCATGTGCGTTACGCGCGCGGCGACCTTATGGGCCTCGTGCGCGAGGACCTCGTCTTCGACATCGCGCGTCACGTCGATGCGACCGTGCACAAGTTCGAAGAGTGGGGCCTGCCGATCATGAAGGACCCCAATACCGGCCGTTACCTCAGGGAAGGCAAATGGCAGATCATGATCCACGGC
>JAJYIC010000346.1 GCA_021790295.1 Pseudomonadota bacterium
AAGCGGCCCGCAGGCTCGCCCTCAGATCGGTGCGGCGGCCGCGGCGATCGGCGGCAAAGCGCCGCGTCGGCGCGCCTTCGAAAGGGAGCTTCATCTTCGCAATTGCCCTTTTGCTCGCCTCGAGTTCGGCAAGCGACATTTTCTCGAAATCCATCGCGCCGAGCCGTTCGCGTTCGGAAAAAGTCATCGCGGCGTCGAATTCGCCCTTGTCCGGCTGCGGTTCGCGCAGCGCCGAAGCGCCGGGATGGAGGGCTTCGGCAAGCCGGCGCGCCATCGCCGCGCCTTCCTCCTCCCCTCTCACGCCGAATTCCGGAAGCACGAGCCCCATCATGCGCTTCAAGAGTTCGGGATTGCGCCAGAAGACGTGAAAAGCCTGGTCGAAAATGAGGCGCTGCTCCGGCCGGTTGACAAAAACCGCGAAAAGCGCCCAGTAAAAATCGCCCCGCTCTTGCAGCCCGACCGTCTCGACGGCGGCCACGGCGTCCAACACCTTGCCGGGACCGACCGGAAGGCCGGCCGTTCGCAAGGCGCGGGCGAAATGCATGATATTGGCGAAAAGCTGTCCGCCCGATCGGGCGATCGGGCCGGTCGGGGCGATCGGGGCGATTTGGCCCTGGGCGTTCGCGCGGCGTACCGTCATTCTGCAGGGAGAGCGGCTTCAGCCTTCACTTCGGCGAGAAGGCGCGCGGCTTCGCTTCCTTGCAGGCGGGCGATGTCGTCCTGGTATTTGAGAAGGACGCCCAAGGTGTCGTTGATCGCCTGCGGCGAAAGTTCGAGAACGTCGAGTTCGATAAGGGCTTCGGCCCAGTCGATGGTTTCGGCGATCCCCGGCAGCTTGAAAAAATCGATCTTGCGCAAACGCTGGACGAAAAGGACGATCTCGCGCGACAACCTCTCGCCCGCTCCCGGCGCCTTTCTGTCGAGGATTTTCCGTTCGCGCTCGGCGCTCGGGTAATCGATCCAATAGTAGAAGCAGCGCCTTTTGAGGGCGTCGTGGATCTCCCGCGTGCGGTTCGAAGTGATGACGACGATCGGCGGCTCTTTGGCTCTGAGCGTCCCGATTTCGGGGATCGTCACCTGAAAATCGGAAAGAAGCTCCAGAAGATAGGCTTCGAAAGGTTCGTCGGCGCGGTCGAGTTCGTCGATGAGGAGAACGGGAGGGCCTTCGATCTCGGGATCGAGCGCTTGCAGAAGCGGGCGTTTCAACAGGAAACGATCGGAAAAGATGGTGCTTTCGATCTCGCTTCGCTCCTTTTCGGAGGCTTCCGAAAGGCGGATCTCGATCATCTGCCGGGCATAATCCCATTCGTAAACGGCCGAAGCGACATCGAGCCCTTCATAGCATTGAAGGCGTATGAGCCTCCTCTTGAGGCCGCCCGCGAGCACTTTTGCCACCTCGGTTTTGCCGACCCCGGCCTCGCCTTCGAGAAAAAGCGGCCGCTTCAGGTGAAGCGAAAGATGGATGGCGGTCGCAAGGCTTCTGTCGGCGAGATAATTCTCCTGGTCGAGAAGTTCGAGCATGGCCGCGACGGATCGGGGCAAAGGGTCGGAGCCGGCGGTGCGCATGGGCGGAGCGTCCTTCGGCGCAACAAAATCCCTCTCCCGGCGGGAGAGGGCAAAGAGGACGGATAGTATCTAATACGCTCCCGGCGGCGGCGCCAGCCCGGGCACGAGGACCGGCCTGCGGCCTTCCAAAAAAGGCGGCTCAGCCGGCCTCTTTCGCGCGTTCGCGCAAGACGAATTTCTGGACCTTGCCGGTCGAGGTCTTGGGCAAGGCGCCGAAAACGACCTTTTTCGGCGCCTTGAAATGGGCAAGGCGTTCGTGGCAAAAGCCGATCAGCTCTTCTTCGCTGGCGCTTGCGCCGTCCTTCAAGGTGACAAACGCGCAGGGGGTCTCGCCCCACATCTCGTCGGGGCGGGCGACGACCGCGGCTTCGAGAACGGCGGGATGGCGATAAAGAACGCTTTCGACCTCGATCGTCGAAATGTTTTCGCCGCCCGAGATGATGATGTCCTTGGAGCGGTCCCGCAACTCGATATAGCCGTCCGGGTGCTGGACGGCGAGATCGCCCGAATGGAACCAGCCTCCGGCGAAGGCTTCTTCCGTCGCTTGCGGGTTTTTGAGATAGCCCTTCATCACGATATTGCCGCGAAAGAAGACCTCGCCCAGGGTCGCGCCGTCCGCGGGAACCGGTTCGAGGGTTTGCGGATCCGCAACCATCAGCGACTCGAGAACGGGATAGGCGACTCCCTGGCGGGATTTGAGACGCGCGCGTTCGGGCGCCGGGAGCCCATCCCATTCCGGATGCCAGTCGCACACCGTGCCGGGCCCATAGGTCTCGGTCAGGCCATAGACATGGGTGACGCGGAAGCCCAAGGCCTCCATCCCTTCGATGACCGCGGCTGGAGGCGGGGCCGCCGCGGTCAGAATCTCGATCCTGCGCCCGAGAGGCCGCCTTTCTTCGGCCGGGGCGTTCAAAAGCATGTTCATGACCACCGGGGCGCCGCAGAGATGCGTCACCCCGGCCTCGGCGATCGCTTCATAGATCGCCCCGGCTTCGACCCGGCGCAGGCACACATTGGTTCCGGCGAGAGCCGCAACCGTCCAGGGAAAGCACCAGCCGTTGCAATGAAACATCGGCAGGGTCCAGAGATAGATCGGATGCTGGCGCATCCCCCAGACGAGGATGTGGCCGACCGCGTTCAAAAAGGCGCCGCGGTGATGATAGACGACCCCTTTGGGGTTGCCGGTCGTCCCCGATGTGTAATTGAGGCTGATCGCCTGCCATTCGTCTTCGGGCAAAAGAGGCGCAAAATCGGGGTCGCCCGTTGCGAGAAAGGCCTCGTAATCGCTTCCTCCGAGCCTCTCCCCGCCCGGCCCCGAAGCGTCGTCGATATCGATGACAAGGGGCTTCGATGGGAGCCCCGAAAGCGCTTTCTTGATGACCGGGGCGAATTCGGTGTCGGTGAGGATCGCCTTCGCTTCGGCGTGGCGAAGGATAAAGCCGATGGTCTCGGCGTCGAGGCGGGTGTTGAGGGCGTTCAAAACAGCGCCCGAAAGAGGCACCCCGAAATGTGCCTCGAAAGCCTCGGGCGTGTTCGGAGCCATGACGGCGACGGTGTCGCCGCGAACGATCCCTTGCGCGGCGAGAGCGCTCGCAAGCCTTAAGCACCTTTCGCG
>JAJYIC010000347.1 GCA_021790295.1 Pseudomonadota bacterium
CGATCGCTCTCGCCAACGCCTTTTTCGATTCGGTGCCGTTCCTCGCCGTCACCGGCAACATCCCGACGAGCCAGTTCAATCGCGGCGCCTTCCAGGAGGCCTATCGGCACGGCCAAGCGGATTATCCTTCGACCGTCCGCGCCTATTCGAAGCGCGTCTTCCAGCCGACGCGCGGCGACATGGTGCCGATCGCCGTTCGCCAAGCCTGGAAGACGATGGTGACGGGGCGGCCGGGGCCGGTCGTTCTCGACGTTCCCTTCGACATCTTCAAAGAGGCCGCGGGCGAGACTCCCGACCCCCTCGAATGGAGCGCCAACATCTCCTGCCGCTGCGGCGCCGACCCCGAAGGGGTCAAGCGCGCCGCCGATCTCCTCCTCGCCGCCCGCCGCCCGGTGATTCTCGTCGGGCAAGGGGTCAAATACGGGGATGCTTGCGCCGCGCTTCTAGAGTTCGCCGAGCGCCTCGGCATCCCGGTCGCCGTCTCGGCGAGCGGCGTCGGAGCCGTACCCACAACCCACGCGCTCTCTTTGGGGCTCGTTTCGCGCAGCGGCGCCTATCCGGCCAACCGCGCCGCACGCGAGGCCGATGTCCTGTTGGCGCTCGGCGTGCGTTTCGACGATCGCACCTCAAGTTCGTGGCTTCCGGGCTACTCCTTTACGATCCCGCCGACAAAGCTCATCCACGTCGATATCGACCCCGAGGAGATCGGCAGGAACTACCCGGTGGCCTTGGGATTGATGGCGGACGCCCGCACCTTTCTGCGCCAGCTTCTGGGAGAGATCGACGCCCGAGCCCCGGCGAAAGCCGGCGCGAGCGCCGAACGCTCGCCCGCCCGGCGCGAATGGCTCGCCCGGATCGAAGAGTGGCGGCGCGAATGGGACGCCTTCGTCGCACCGGGCTTCACGGACGAGGGAACGCCGATCCACCCGCAGCGCGCCGCGCACGAGATCGGCAAGGCGCTTCCCGAGGACGCGATCCTCGTCAGCGACGTCGGCATCCACCACAACTGGCTCATCCTCCATTGCCGGCCGAGCCGGCCGGATTCTCTGATCGGCTCGATGGGTTTCGGGGCGATGGGGTTCGGGGTGGCCGGGGTTCTCGGCGCCAAGCTCGCCGCTCCCGACCGGCCTTGCGTTAGCGTATGCGGCGACGGCGGGTTTTTCATGCACGCGAACGTTCTCGGCACCGCCTTCGAATATGGAATCCCCGCCGTCTGGGTCGTCTGGAACAATTACGGCTATGTTTCGATCCGCAACTTGCAGCGCGGCTATCTTGACGGGCGCGAGCTGGCGAGCGATTTCCGCCACCCCGAGACCGGCGCCCCTTACAACCCCGATTTCGCGGCGATGGCGCGTGCCGCCGGGGTCGAAGGGGTGCGCGTCGATCGCCCGGGAGACCTTGCCGACGCGGTGAGGGCCGGCATCGCCGCCCGGCGCCCTTATGTGATCGACGCCAATATCGGCGGCGACCAGAACCCCTCGGGTGCCGGCGTCTGGGAGCTGCCCGGCCTCGGCCACGGCAAACCCGCGATCGGCGGCCGATACGAGCCGTAAGCGGCGCGGCTACGAAGGCCCGCACCCGGCGAGCTTTCACTCTAAAGGTCGAGGAAATAACGTGTCTCCCCCAGCGTAAGCTATATATGCATGCCCTCGCTGCAAGGAGGTCAGAGCCGGCAAATCACTGGGCGTTGCCCAAGAGGTTCCAATGAAATTGCGTCGCATCCTCGTCCAAAACTACAGATCGATCGTTGACAGCGGGGTCATCGAAATTGAAGATCGCGTGACGGTTCTGATCGGCAAGAATGAACAGGGAAAGACGACGTTTCTCAAGGCCCTCGCCTCCGCGGGCCCAAGGCCTACCTATTCATCTAGTGACTTGCCGAATCATCTCCGACCGACGCTTGAAGACAGGAGCCCCGGAGAGATCCCAATCCTAACGCTCTGGCTCGCCCTGGAGCCCTCCGACAAGGCCCCCCTTTCGAAAATCATCCCCGATCTTGGCTCTGTCGAGTTCTTCAAGATTACCAAGTTTTACGACGGGCATCGGCTCTATCAAAAGGTCACGGCGCCGGGGCAAGAGGAGTCGCTGGAGATCCCGCCGCCAGATATCGAGCCGTACGCCGGTCAGTTCAGGCGTCACGCTACGGCTTTGAAGGAAAAGCTCGTGGTCCACGCCGGGCGCCTACCGGCCTTCGCCCCACACCTGCCACAGGCCCAGATGGCTATTGACCAATTCAGCACGGCCAACTTCCGGGAAGCCGGACAGCTTGAGAATTTGGTTAACACTCTCGCTAGTGCGCTGACCAGCGTCCCCGGACAGGATCAGGCAATCCAAGAAGATGTGGCAGCGTTTATCAAGGAGATCCAAGGCGTATGCGCACAAACGTTGCAGCTAATGCGGGACGACCGCAAAAAGTCGTTCGAAGAGACCCTGCCCCAATTCGTATTTCACAGCGCCACGTCGGACAAAATCCCAAATGAGGTCAATGTCGGGGATTTTATTAAGGATCCTGCCGCCATTTCGAGGGGCATGGCGAACCTATGCGGGGTGGCTGGCTTGTCCATGCAAAAGATTCAAGAATTGTCCGCTTCCACAGATACACAAATGAGGGAGGGATATGAGGATCACTTTAGATCGAAAGTATCCGGGGGAATCAATGAATTTTGGACGCAGGAGACCTATACGGTGCATTTTCGCTTCGACAGGGAAAAGATGTCAGTTTCCATTAGTGACGGAGCGTACGCTCGTCGGATACCGCCGCTCGACCGAAGCGACGGATTCCAATGGTACCTATCATTCTAGGCCGCCCTTATAAACGAGGTTAGCCAGATTCGGCCGACCGTTTTCTTACTCGACAATCCGGGGCTTGAGCTACACCCAGACGGACAGCGCGATATCAAGCGGTTCTTGGAGGAAAAGCTCCCCGCGAACGCCCAAATCGTTTACGTAACTCACTCTCCGGCGATGATTGATCCGTTTAACCTTGAGCAGGTGCGACAGGTCGAGTTGAAGGGCGACATGCAGGGCACGAAGGTGGGCATGCTTGCTTTCAAAGAGGGAGCCGATTTGGACCTCTTGGAGCCTGTGCGATCAGCAATAGGGGCGAGCTTAGCGTCGAGCCTTATCTTCAACGAGTTTAACGTTCTCGCTGAAGGTGCCGCGGACAAACCGATATTG
>JAJYIC010000348.1 GCA_021790295.1 Pseudomonadota bacterium
CGGCCGCCCTCGCGGGCGTTCCGGGGGGAAGCAATCCCGCACTCGATGGCCTTGGGATTGCCCGAGACTGCTTTGTCCCCGCGGGTCAAGCCCGCGGGTCCTCGCAACGGCCGCAAATAATGCTGCGAATTTGTGGCTCAGGACGCTAGCGGCTATCTTCGCGCGAGGATGAGGCTGGCCGCAGGCCCCTATCGCAGCCTTATCGAAAGCCGCCAAAGTTCAGAAGAGACGGTCAATCACGCGTGCATGGATCTCGACCGGGAAGCGGGTGCGAAGACTCTGGGCAAACTCGGACCCGAGATCGGCCCGCATCTGCCCGGCAAGGCTTCCCTTCAAGGCCACCGTCGCACCCTTCGCCGCCGCCTTTGGCGTTTCGACCTTGCGAAGCTCGGCGACATAAGCGCCGTTACTGCTCATGGCGGTGACGACTGCCCCCGGTTTTGCGGCGAACAGCTTTTGGGCGAGATCCGGAGGGAGCTTGGCGTTGCCCTCTCGACCGAACGGCGCAGTCTCAGCGACCGCGATGCCCTTTGCCGCGGCGGCGGCCTCAAGCCGCTTTTCTTTCGAGACGCTCGCGGCGAGAACGGCCGCCTCTTTCGCGATCGCTTGCCGGCGCCCTTCTGCGGCAAGATCGGCGAGGGCCTGCGGCTTCACTTCCTTCAGAGTCTTGATCCGCGGCGGGATGATGCGATTGACGGCAAGGGCGAAAATGGCGCCGTCCTCGAGATGGATCACTCGGGTCGCTCGCCCCTTATCCGTGGCAAAGGCAAGCTTGATCACCCGCTGTTGAGGCACCGGCAAACTGACCGCTTTTCCGGCGGGATCGCGTCCGCCGACATCCACCGCCGCAACATTCGTCAGTTTCAACCCGAATTTCTTTGCGACTTCGGGAAGCGGCAGCCCTCCGGCAATTCCGTCGTCGGCATGCTCGCCGATTCGATAGAGTGCGTTCGCGGCCCGGCTTTGCCGAAGCCGGGCGAGGATCTTCGGCTTCGCCTCGGCAAAGCTTTCGCGCCTCGCGGGCACGATCTTCGTGACCTCGATGATGTGCCAGCCGAAGGGCGATTTGATGGGTTTGCTCGGCGTATCGAGCTTCAATGCGAAAGCGGCGCGCCCGAGGGGCGCGGGCAGCTCTTTTTCCGTGACGAGACCGAGATCGACCGTATCCGGCGCCTCCTTTGCGACCTTCGTCGCCACCTCCTTGAAAGGCGTACCGGCCGCGAGAGCCGCCTGCGCCGCCTTTAATTCCTTTTCGTTCGCCGCGAGGATCTGGAGGACCTGGCGGCGTTCGGGAAGCTCCAAGGAAGGCGCCTCGTCGCGATACGCCTCTTCGAGCTTCTTCTGCGGGATCTTGATCGTTGCGGCGAGGTCGCCGGGGGTGAGGCTTGCCAAAATGAAGCCGCGATATTCGGGGGCGCGAAAGAGGTTCTTGTGGGCCTCATAAAACTTTTGCAGCTGAGCGGGCCTGGGCGGGCCGGCGTTCGGGGCCGAGGAAAAAGGCAAAAAGGCGACTGCCGCGATTCTCTTCTCGTTCTCGTAACGGTAGAGCGTATCGAGCAGAAGCGGCGGGGGCGCCACCGCCGCCGTTACCGCATGGAGGAGTTCGCGCGCCGGAATATCCTTTTGCAGCCGCGCCACATATTCCCCTTCCGTCAAATGGTTGGCGGCAAGAAGCTGCTCGAAGCGGAAGCGGTTGAACTGTCCCGGCGGGGATTGGAACTCCGGGTCCCCCAGGATCGCGTCCCGGACCACGCGGTTGGCGACGACGATCCCGAGGCGCGAGACTTCCTGGTTGACGAGGCTCCTCTCGACGAGCCCGTTAACGAGGCTCTGAACGAGCCCCATTTTTTTCACTTCCCCCATATTGAATTTGCGGCCGAAGGTTTCTTCGAGCTGCACAATCGCCGGTTGCAGCGCCTTTTGCACCGCGTTCGCCGTGATTTCCTCATCGCCGACCTTGGCGACGATGGTTTCGGGGCTGCGGCCGCGAAAGATGTCGCCGACCCCCCAAATGGCAAAGCTGAGGATGAGGGCGCCGAAAAGAACCTTGACGATAAAGGACCCGGCTCTGGTACGGATAGCTTGCAGCATGACGTCTCTGACTTGCGCCCCGTTGTGCTCGCAACTGCAAATGATGATAGTGGGCGCGCTTGCGGGCCGCAACAGGCCGGGGAAGGCGCAGAGGCGCCATGAGGGAAAAGAGACAGCTCGTCGCCGGCAATTGGAAGATGAACGGCCTCCTCGAAGACGGCCGCGCTCTCGCTCGCGATCTCGGGCGTCTCGCGCGGGAGAACCCGCCTCCCTGCGAGCTTCTCGTCTGCCCTCCGGCGACCCTCCTTTTCGTCGTCGGCGAGATCCTTGCGGGAAGCGGCGTCGCGCTCGGCGCGCAAGACTGCCACGCCGCGCCGAAGGGCGCCCATACCGGAGATGTCAGCGCGCCGATGCTCGCGGATCTTGGCTGCCGCTACGTCATCCTCGGCCATTCGGAACGGCGCTCTTACCACGGCGAGAGCAACGAGGCGGTGCGCGAAAAGATGGTCGCGGCCTGGGAAGCGGGGCTCGCCGCCATCCTCTGCGTCGGCGAAAGGGAAGAAGAACGTGCTTCGGGCCGCGCGTTCGCGGTCGTGAAAAGTCAGATCCAAGGCTCGATCGCGCAGAGCGCGGCCGCGCCGCGGCTCGTCCTCGCCTATGAGCCGGTGTGGGCGATCGGCACGGGACTTGTCCCAAGCATGGCCGACATCAGCGAGATGCATGCCGCAATTCGCCCGCTTCTGCCGTCCGCGACGCGCATCCTCTACGGCGGCTCGGTCAACCCGAAAAATGCCGCGGAAATTCTTGCTCTTTCCGAGGTCGACGGCGCCCTCGTCGGCGGCGCTAGTCTCAAAGCGAAAGATTTCATGGCGATCGCCGGGGCCTGCCGCTGAGCGCTCGGCATTGGGGGCGCGGGCGTCGCGCCCGCCGGCGCGCGCCCGATTTCTGAACCCATCCCCTTCGAAACTTCCGATTTTCAGCTTTCCCAGATCCGCGGCGAGCATGCGGATTGGCGCCCGCCTCGCGCTCGGCCGCATTGACGGCGGCAAGACGCCTTCATAAGTTTTGAGCCGCGGGCCAAGCCCCGCGCACCCCTCGCAAGGAAAACGTGCGATGAAGCCGACACGGC
>JAJYIC010000349.1 GCA_021790295.1 Pseudomonadota bacterium
AAAGCCGGGGCGCGCGGCTTTCTCGTCGGCGAAAGGCTGATGCGCGAGAAGGATGTTGCCGCCGCTACCGCCCGCCTTTTGCGCCGGCCTTCCCTCTCCCATCTCGACGCGCGAGGGTGCGCGCAGATGGTCGACATTTCCGAGAAGCCCGAAAGCGAGAGGATCGCGGTCGCCGGCGCCCGCGTCCTGATGCGCCCCGAGACCCTCAGGCTCATCGAAAGCGGACGGGCGGCCAAAGGCGATGTCTTCGCCGCTGCCCGCCTTGCCGGCATCATGGCGGCCAAACGCACCGCCGAACTCATCCCCCTTTGCCATCCTTTGGCGCTTTCTTCGGTCGAGGTCGATCTTCTCGCGCTGGCCGCAGAAAGCGCGGTCGAGATCACCGCAACCTGTCGCCTCACCGGGCGCACAGGAGCCGAGATGGAAGCCCTGACGGCGGCTGCGGTCGCCGCCCTCACCCTTTACGACATGGTGAAATCGGCCGACCGCGGCATGGTCGTCACCGATCTCCGGCTTTTGCGCAAATCGGGTGGGAAATCGGGGAATTGGGAGGCTTTCCCGGAAATGTCGAAGGAGGCGCCGAAGTGATCTCGGTCGAGGAAGCCCTGTCGCGCGTTCTGGCGCATCTCTCGCCTTTGCCTTTCGAAGAGGTCCCCCTTTCGCAAGGGCTCGGACGGGTTCTCGCCAAGGATCTTTCCTCCCGGCGCACGCAGCCTCCGTTTGCGGTCTCGGCGATGGACGGCTATGCGGTCCGCTTCGCCGATCTCCAAACCATCCCGGCAAGCCTTGCGGTCGTGGCCGAGATTCCAGCGGGACGCGGTTTCGAAGGCGTCCTTCGCGCGGGCGAAGCCGCCCGCATCTTTACCGGGGCGCCTTTGCCGAAGGGCGCGGATACGGTCGTCATCCAGGAGGATACGCGGGCGGAAGAGAAGCGCGTGGTCGTCCTTTCCGGCACGACGCTGGGGCGCCACATACGCGCCGCGGGGCTCGATTTTGCCGAAGCCGGCGTCCTTCTTCCCGCGGGAAAGCGCCTCACCGTGCGCGACATCGGCCTTGCCGCGGCGATGAACCGGCCCTGGCTTTTCGTCCACAGGCGCCCCCGCATCGGCATTCTTTCAACAGGCGACGAGATCGTCATGCCGGGCGAGCCGATCGGGCCTTACCAGATCGTCAGCTCGAACGCGCTTTCTCTTGCCGCTTTTGTCGAGGCTTGCGGCGCCTTGCCTCTTTCCCTCGGCAACGCTCCCGACGACCCCGAGGCTTTGCGCCAGATCGCCGCCGCCGCGCAAGGCGTCGATCTTCTGGTTTCGACGGGAGGGGTTTCGGTCGGCGAATACGACATCGTCCGCTCGGCGCTCGCCGAGGACGGATTCGAGCTCGATTTCTGGCAGGTCGCGATGCGCCCCGGAAAACCTTTAATGGTCGGTCGTTACCGCGGGACGCCGCTTTTGGGCCTCCCTGGAAACCCGGTCTCGACGGTGGTCTGCTCGCTTCTCTTTCTGAAGCCGGCTCTCGAGCGGCTGAGCGGGCTCGATAGCGCGCCCGCCGCGGCGGCGACGGCCCGTCTTGGCACCGCCCTCAAAGCCAACGACCGGCGCCAGGATTATCTGCGCGCCCGGCTTTTTCGAGACGCAGAGGGAGCGCTCGAGGTCACCCCCTTCGAGATCCAGGACAGCTCGATGATGAGCGTCCTTTCGGCCGCCGACTGCCTTATCTTGCGCCCGCCTTTCGCGCCGCCCGCAGAGAAAGGGGCGATGGTCCCGATCCTCCTTTTCCCTGGAGGCGCGCTCCCGGTCTGAGGGACGGGCGCAACCCGCGCGGAGGGGTTTTTCAGCTCACCTCGACGAGCACGATTTCCGCCTCTTCGAGCGCGGTGAGGCGCAACAGCGGTTCCTCTTCGATCGCGGCGCCGTCGCGCTCTCCAATCCTCATTCCGTTGACTTCGACGGCGCCCAGGGCGGGAACGAGATAGGCGCGCCTTCCCGGCGCGAGAGGATAGACCGCCTCTTCGCCTTTCCCGAGGCTCGCGGCGATGAGCCGCGCCTGCGCGCCGATCGGCAAGGCCCCCTGATCTTCGGCAAAGCCGCTCGCAAGAGCGACAAAGCCCTTTGCCCGATCCCGCGTCGGGAAAGGCTTTGTCCCCCAGCGCGGTTTCTGCCCGTGCTCATGTGGCAGGATCCAGATCTGAAAGATCTTCGTCGTCCCGGTTTCGAAATTGTATTCCGAGTGCCGGATCCCGGTTCCGGCGCTCATCACCTGCACCTCACCCGCTTCCGTGCGGCCCCTGTTGCCGAGATTGTCTTCGTGCGTGATCGCGCCTTCGCGGACATAGGTGATGATCTCCATGTCGGCGTGAGGATGGGGCGCGAAACCGGTCCCCGGCGCGATCTCGTCGTCGTTCCAGACCCGAAGCGCGCCCCAGCCCATGCGCTCCGGGTCGTGATACTGGGCGAAAGAGAAATGGTGCCTGGTGTCGAGCCAGCCATGGTTTGCCCCGCCCAATTCGGCAAAGGGCCGTAGTTCGATCATGCTCCGCCTCCCGTAACCCGCTGTTCTTTTGCTGCAGAAAGATATGGTCGCGATAGGGCCCGATCGCTTCTTCCCGCTCTTTTTCTTTTCGCCGGTCGCCCGCTCCCGGCCGCCGCTTTTCGGGCGATTTTGCCGCCTGCGAGCCTTGACCTCTCTTGCGAACCAAAGTAGAACACCCCATAATGTTTATTATTTGTTCCGAGAGGGGGCGGAGGGTTCGATGCTGACGAAGAAACAGCGCGAGTTGCTGCTCTTCATCAATCAAAGGCTCGTCGAGACCGGCATCTCGCCTTCCTTCGACGAGATGAAGGAGGCGCTTTTCCTCAAATCCAAATCGGGGATCCACCGCCTCATCAACGGGCTTCAAGAGCGCGGCTTTATCCGCCGCCTGCCGCATCGCGCCCGTGCCCTCGAAGTCATCCGCTTGCCGCAGGAGAGCGCGGCTGTCGCGCGGAAGAGCTTTTCCGCGACCGTGATCCGCGGCGATTTCAAGACCGAGATCCCAGGCGCCGCGGTCGCAGAAGATGCCCAGGCGGTCGATCTGCCCCTTTACGGGCGCATCGCCGCGGGCACGCCGATCGAGGCCTTGCGCGACGGCAGCAGCACCATCAGCGTGCCGGCGGCGCTTCTC
>JAJYIC010000350.1 GCA_021790295.1 Pseudomonadota bacterium
AGGCGGTGCGCGCCTTGGCCGTCAGCGCCGACGGGCGCGTTGTCGCGCTCGGCGGGCAAGGCGGCATGCTTTCGGTTTTGAATGCGGCAAACGGGGCGCCTTACCTGAGGGTGCATGCCGATCGCAATGCCGTCCAAAGGCTTGCGCTCGCGCGCAACGGATCGGCGATCGTTTCCGCGGGGAGCGGCGGAACGATCCGGCTTTGGGACGGACGAGCGGGCCGCCTCCTCTCCTCTCTCGCCGGGCGTGAAGAGATCACGGCCCTTTCCCTTTCGCCTCGAGGCAACCGGGTCGTGGCGGGAAGCGCGCAGGGCGCCCTCCTGTGGCAGCCGCGCAGCAATGCCGCTCCTCTCCCTCTCGCCGGCGCCTCCGGCGGCGTCCTCGCCCTCGGTTTTGGCGCCGCAGGGCGAATCATCGCCGTCCTCCGCGACGGCAGCATGCGGCTTTGGGATGCGCATGGCGCGCCTTTGCCGGGTCCGGCGATGCGCCCTCTTGGAGGGGTAAGGCGGGCGCGATTGAGCGGGAACGCCCGCGCCGCCGCACTCGACCTCGGCGGCGGGCGCATTGCCGTCGTCGATACGAGGAGCGGGCGGCTTTTGCGCGAATTGAAGGCGCCCGCAAGCGGCTCGCGCTTTGTCGCGGTCGATCTCGATCACAAAAGGGCGCTCGCGGCGGGCCGCGACGGCATGGTCCGCATCTTCAGCCTCCAAACGGGCGCGAGCCTCGCCGAGATCATCTCGACCGTCGGCGGCTGGGCCGCGCTCGACGGGCAAGGCCGTTTCGACGGCACCCCCAAAGGGGTCGAGGACGTCGAGTGGTTGGCGGCAAAACAGAAACTGAAGATCGACAATTTCTCCGCCGCCTATTTCGAACCGGGTCTCATCGCCGACTATATGCGCAGCCGCCCGAGTTTCGCCGCGCCGGCGCCGAGCCCGGTCAGCGCCGGGGTCTATCCGCCGCCGCGGGTGACGATTGCCGCGGCGCCGGGGCCTTATACGGCCGGTGCCGAGATCGCGGTTTCGGTCACGGCTGAAGACGAAGGCGGCGGCATCGGGACGATCCGCTTCTTCCAGAACGGCAAGCGCGTCCCGGCCGATCGGGAAAGCGGCGAGCGCAAAGAGCGCTCGCGCCTCCTCGAAAGCTATCGCATCACCCTCCTCGCCGGCACAAACTCTCTTTCCGCTTACGCCTCGAACCGGCAAGGGATCGACGGAGAAACCGCTCGCAGCCTAGTGACCGCCTCCGGCAGCCGGCCTCTTCCCAATCTCGATATCGTCACCATCGGCATCAACCGTTATCGCGACGGGCGCTTTGACCTCGATTATGCGGTCAACGACGCGCTCGCCATCCTGCGCCGGCTCGACCGCGAAGGAGGAGGCCTTTTCAACCGCGTCGTGACCTATCAGCTGACCGACCGGAAAGCGACGCGGGCCGGGATCATGCGGGTCTTTGCCGCGTTGCGAGAGTTGCCGCAACGCGATGTACTCGTCGTCTATCTTGCCGGACACGGCGGGGTGGTCGGCAATGAGTGGTATCTGGCGCCGCAGGATGTGGTCTTTACCCGCCAGGGCGTGGAGCGCGGCGGCATCAGCGCGCAAATGCTGCGCAAGATGCTGGCGATGGCGGGGCCGCAACGCATCCTGTTGATGATCGACTCCTGTGAATCGGGGAGCGTCGTCGATCCCTTGGCGTTATCGATGGACCAGAGGGCGATGCGTTCGGTCGGCCGCGACACCGGGGTCGCGATCCTTGCCGGAACCAGAGCCAATCAGGGCGCGGCCGAGATCCCCCGTCTCGGTCACGGCGCCTTCACCTATGTCGTTCTCCAAGGTCTTGCGGGAAAGGCGGACCCGCAGCATAGGGGACGCATCACCGCGAGCGGGCTCATCACCTATTCGACTTCCGCCCTTCCAAGCCTCACCATGAGCATCGCCGATTACATGCAGGTTCCGGTCGCCTGGAGCCGCGGCCGGAATTTCCCGGTGGCGCGTTAGTGGGCCCGGGTTCGCACCAAAAGGAGCGCGAGGAGGGGCCGGCTTTGCCCTCGTTTCCTCTGACCGGCGAGAGCGCGGCGCAAGCGGCGCAGGTATTGGGCGGCGGGCTCGACGGGCTCTGCCGAAGAGCCGAGATCGAGCGGCGAGGCGCTCGCGAGCGCCGTGATCAGTTCGGTGCCGAAAGGCTGGCCGCCGGCGTTCCAGGTCTTGCCGCCGCCCGCATCCCAGAAGAGTCGCGTCGCGCCGGCGTCGAGTCGGGCAACGGGCTCCCCGGCGTTGGGCCACAGGTGCAAGACCTCGCCGTCGAGCGAAAAATAATCGATGCGCAGAGTGGTGGCGTAATCGGGGCCTTTGAGTTCGACCTTGATCGGCTCGCCTTCGAGGAGTTGCGCGCGTTGGCCCGCGAGCTTCAATTCGAGGGCGCGTTGCGCGAGCGCACCCGCCCGCCGCAACGCGTCGAATGCGACAAGCGTGCGGCAAAGAGGCGGCGGCACGATCCTCACCTTCACCTGCGTCGGGCGGCCGGGAAAGAGCCTTGCGGCAAGCTCGAATAGCCGGTCGCGTTCCCCGCTTTCGGGAACGGTGCCGGAGATGACGGTCAAGCCGCCCTTGGCGGCGCGCGCGCGCAAAGCCGCGCAATCGAATTGCGCAAGAGCCTTGCGCAACTGGTCGAGAGGGGTGGGCGGCGGGGCCACAGGCTTCGCCGTCGTCGGTGCGGCCGGCTTCGGTTTCGGCGGGCTTTGAGCGAGCTTCCAGAGAGCGGCGCGGCGTCCCCCTTCCGCCTTTTGTTGCGGGGTTGCCGCCGCCCCGAGTTCGCGTTCGAGTTCGCGGGCAAGGCGCGCCCAAGGGCTTTTCGCGGCCGCGGCGAGAAGCGCCCATTTATAGGCTTCGGCAAAGTCGGGCGGGAAATTCGCCCCTCCGGCCGACCAGATGAGGGCGAGGCGGTATTCCGCTTCGGTCTTGCCTCCTCTCGCGGCCTTGCGGTACCAGCGATCGGCGCGGCGGTAACTTTGTTTGAGGCCGCCTTCACCGAACTCGTAAAGTTCCCCGAGGCCGAACTCGGCGTCGGGCTCGCCCGCCTTCGCGGCCTGTTGCCACTCTGTGAGCGCGCGCGCGTATTCGCCCTTTTGATAGGCCTCGCGCCCGGCCGCCGCATCGGCGCG
>JAJYIC010000351.1 GCA_021790295.1 Pseudomonadota bacterium
CCGCTCCATCGTCCGGTTGCCGACGAGGGCGCCCTCAAAGACGCCGCCTCCCGACTTCTCGCGGCGCAAAGGGTCGTGATCGTTGCGGGCGACGACGCGGCGGCCTCCGAGGCGGGCCCCGAAGTTCTGGCGCTCGCCGAAGCCCTCAAAGCCCCGATCGCCACCACTCTCGGCGCCTTTGGCCTGGTCCCGACGCACCACCCTCTGTGGGCCGGGGTGGTCGGAAGCTATTCGGCGCCGCCCGCAAACCGCATCGTCTGCGGCGCCGATCTGGTCTTTTTTGTCGGCTGCGACACGGGCGACCAGGTGACGCTCAATTGGACCGTGCCTTCTTTGAAGACGCCGATCCTGCAGCTCGAAATCGATCCTTTGGAGATCGGCCGCAGCTATCCGCATGCGAAGGGGATCCTCGGCGATCCGAAAGCTTCTCTCGCGCGCCTTCTCGCGTTTCTCGGCAAAGGGGAGCGCGACCCCTCCTTTGCCGAAGAGGCGGCGCGGCTGCGGCGCGATTGGCAGGAGGCGATGCGCCCTCTCGTCGAGAGCGGGGAAAGGCCGATCCGGGTCGAGCGGCTGTGCGCAGAGGTGAGCCGGGCGTTACCCGAAGACGGGATCCTCGTCGCCGATACCGGCTATTCCGGGATCTGGACCGGGACCATGGTCGAACTCAACGGCAAAGGCCAAACCTATCTGCGCGCCGCGGGCTCTCTCGGCTGGTCGTTCCCGGCCTCTCTCGGCGCGGCCTGCGCCGCGGGCTCGCGCAAGGTCCTCTGCTTTACCGGCGACGGCGGGTTCTACTATCACCTTCCCGAACTGGAGACCGCACGCCGCGCCAAGATCCCGGCCGTCATCCTCATCAACAACAATTCCGGCTTCGGCCAGAACCTGACGGGCGTTCACCGCGCAGCAGGCAATCGTCCCGGGCGCGGTGAGGAACTGATCCGCTTCGGCCCGACCGATTTTGCGGCGGTGGCGAAAAGTTTCGGCGTCAGCGGGGTGCGCGTCGAAGATCCGGACGGGATAGCGCCCGCCCTTGCCAAAGCTTTCGCCGCAAACGAGCCATTCGTGGTCGATGTCGCCACCGCTCTCGAACCGCGCGCTCCCGAGCCCTGGTCCCCGCGCGCGGCATAGGAGCCTCCTTCCCTTCAGGCAGCCGTTCCGAGAGAGCGGATCGCTTCGAAGGCGGGAGTGATCTGGCGCAAATAGATCGGCGAAGAAGAACGCGAAAGCCACTGCTGGGCGAACGCATCGAGCCCGTAGTGAGGATGCTCTTCGCGGAAAAGGGCGGCGGCGTCTTCGGCTTCGACCCTGCGGCCGCAAAGAGCGAGGGCGGCGCCGCGGAATAGCTGCGCCCCGCCGTAACTCGGGTTGCGTGCAAGCGATTTCTCGAACAGCCGAAGCGCGCTGTCGGCGCGCCCGAGAAGGAGTTCGCCAAAACCCCAGAAGAAAAGCCAGATGCTGTGAAGCCGCTCCCTGCGATCGAGGTTCATGGCGCGCTCGACGGCGGCGCCCGTCTCTTCGGCGCGGCCGAGAAAGGCGCCGTTATAAGCGGCAAAAGCATGGGCGATGGCATAGCCGGGCTCGGCGTGAATTGCCTCGGCAAAGGCCTTTGCGGCATGGTCGAGGTCCCCCGCTGCGGAATGGAGCATGCCGTCGATGGCATTGGCATCGGCATGAACCGGCGCCAGGGTAAGAGCCGTCGCAACCGCCTCGCGCCCGACGCGGAATGCGGTTTCGGTAACCTCGGGATCGGCCCACCAGGGGGCGCTGACGATCAATTGGCAGGTGCGGGAAAGGCCGACCAGAGCGGAAAGATTGCGCGGCTCGCGCGCCAGCGCGCCGAGAAACCAGTTTTGCGCCGCGGCAGTCGATTGGGCGGTGATGCGGCCGCCAAGAGCCTCGGCCGCGCGTGCGAGGCAGTCGGCAAGACCGGGCCTTTTCCCCGCAAAGAAAAAGGCGCGCCGGCTTGCCTCCTGAAGCAGGATGAAGTGCAGTTCGCGGGCGATCTCGCGGGTGATCTTTGTCTGGAGCGAACCGGTTTTCTCCGCGGGCAGTTCGAAACGGCGGGCCCAGCGGTATTCCCCGCTCACCGCCTCGCGTATCTGCACGTTGATCCGCACTCCGCCTGCGGGCCCGTTCTGGATGCTGCCGCAAAGGGCGTAACCGACTTCCCCTTTTTCGGCCGGGGCGAGAAGGGCAAGCGCGCCGCGGCCTTCGGTCAGACGCGCGAGGGAAAGCCCGCGCGCTCTCTCGATGACATCGGCGACGAGATCGTCGGTCAGCCCTTCCGCCAAGCGGCGGCGTTCGCGCTCTCCCGTCAGATTTTCGAAACGGCTCAAGGCGACGGTAATCCCCGGCAGCAAGCGCGGCCACGGAACCGCCCGGGTCTTCCTTTCCGCGGCGAGCGCCAGAGAGCGGACCGCGCCGCAGCGCGAGCGCGCCGTTTGCGCGCCATGAGGGGCGAGCGAAAAGGCGACGACCTCGCCCTGCGGGCCGCCGGCCCCGTCCGAAGGCAAAGGCGCAATATCGGCGCGGACGATTTCCGCCGCAAGGGCGCGCGTCTCGGCATCCGGAAGAACGCTGAGATCGCGCCGCAGGATCGACGCGCAAAGCTGGTATTGCCTCAGCGCTTCCGAGCGGCGCCCTGAGCGCGCATAGGCGCGCATCAGGATGCGGTATCCGATCTCCGACAGAGGATCGATCGCCAACAGGCGGCGGGCGCTGGTGATCGCGGCGGGGTGATCGCCCGCCGCGCCCTCCTTGGCCGCGAGCCTTTGCAAAACCTCGCAAAACAAGGCCTGCAAACGTTCGCGCTCGGCGCCGAGCCACTCTTCGAAGGGAGCGGCGGGCACGGCAAGGCCGGCGAGAAACTCTCCCCGGTAAAGCCCGGCTGCGGCTTCGAGCTTTTCCCTCGGAGAGGCTTGCGAAAGTTCTTCGAAGCGGACGAGATCGACTTCGGCCTTCGCAAGGCGGCACGCGAAGGGCCCGCCGAGCTCCTCGGAAAACGCCTTTTGCCCCAACCCCGCTCGCAGTTCATGGAGGCAGTTTCGCAGGGAATGGCGCGCCTGTTCGCTCGCCTGATCGGGCCACAAAAGGTCGGCGAGCCGTTCGCGAGAAACCCCTTCGCCCTTTTGCGCCGCGAGATAGCCGATC
>JAJYIC010000352.1 GCA_021790295.1 Pseudomonadota bacterium
TTCTAATCCTCAAGCAGCGTGAGCGCCGGATTGTTCCGGGCGGGGGAGGAAATGCGGCCAACAACCTTGCGGCTTTGGGCGTGAAAGCCATTCCTGTCGGCCTGGTCGGCGATGACGACGAAGGCGGGTCTGGTTCGTGACCAGCAGGGGTTGCAGGAGGCGAAAACTGCGATAGATGCACTGCGGCAGGAGATTCCGCAAGCCGTCGCGAACGCCCCCAGAGAGAGGGTTCAACTGAGCACTATTTCCCAACTTCTCGACGCCGCCGAAAGCATCGCCGTCCTTTACGACCCCCTGCCGGCGGTGTCGACGATCGCAGCCGCGCGCAAAGAAGGGGCGCCCCTCCTCGCGCCCGAGGTTTTGGGAAACCGCGCCCTTTTCGCCCGCTATGGCGACGAGGCCGCAGTCTCTCGCGCCTTTGCCGAGGCCGCTTTTATCGCCCGCCTTTCTCTTTACAACCATCGCGTCGCCGCCTCACCTTTGGAGCCTCGCGGAGCCGTCGCCAGTTTCGATGAAAAGAGCGGCCGTTATACGCTCCACCTTTCGGCGCAAAGCATCCATTTGAACCGCGATCAGGCGGCGCGGTCTCTCGGCGTTCCTCGCGAAAAGCTGCGCTTTCTCGCCGTCGATGTCGGCGGCGGCTTTGGCGCGAAGAACTTCATCTACCCCGAATATGTCCTGCTGCTTTGGGCGGCGCAGCGCCTTCGCCGCCCCGTCAAATGGATCGCTACCCGCAGCGAAGGCTTTCTCTGCGACCACCAGGCGCGCGACCACGAGGCCGAAGCCGCCTTGGCTCTCGACCGCGAGGGGCGGTTTCTCGCCCTTCGCATAAAGAGCGCGGCCAATCTCGGCGCCTATCTTTCGGGCGCCGCCGGAGGGGTGCAAACCTTTCAATATGTTCATCTTCCGGGAACCGTCTACCGTTTCCCGGCGATCGCTCTCTCGGTCTCCGCCTTTCTCACCAATACGACGCCGATCGGGGTGACGCGGGGCCCCGGTTTTGCCGAAAGCGTCGCCATCATCGAGCGCCTCATTGACGAGGCCGCCCGCCAAACGGGTTGCGACCGCGCCCGTCTGCGCAGCCTCAACATGGTGCCGGAAAGCGCGATGCCGATGACGAACGCTCTCGGACGTTCGGTCGACAGCGGCGCCTTTGGCGAAAGTTTCGAGAAGGGTCTTGCTTTTGCCGATGTCGAAGGCTTTCCCGCGCGCCAAAAGGAAAGCGAAGCGCGCGGTCTTTTGCGCGGGCTCGGTTTTGCCTACCACATCAAAGGCACGGGCGGACCGCCCTCGGAAAATGTCGAGATCCGCTTTCTCGAAGACGACAGCGTTCTTCTCATCACCGGAACGCAGACGATCGGCCAAGGCCACGAGACGACTTTTCCCCAGATCCTTGCCGAGCGCCTCGGGATGCCCGAGGAAAAGATCCGCCTCTGCCAGGGCGACACCGATCTCATCCCTTCGGGGGGAGGCCACGGAAGCTCGCGCGCGACCTATATGGGCGGAACGGCGATCTGGCGCGCCGCCCTGGAAATCATCGCCAAAGGCAGAAAGATCGCGGCCGAGGCTTTCGAAGCGGACGAGGCCGATATCGCCTTTGCCGACGGCGCCTTCGAAGTCCGCGGTACCGACCGCAGATTGGGGCTCCTCGAAGCGGCCTCTCTCGCGCGCAAGGCCGGCGCCCCTCTCGACACCTATCACCTGTGGACGCGGGAAGCCTTGACCTATCCGAACGGCGCCCATGTCGCCGAGGTCGAAATCGACCCCGAAACCGGCCTCGTTGCTCTTGCCCGGTATAGCGCGGTCGATGATTACGGCGTCCTCGTCAATCCGATGATCGCAAAAGGCCAGGCTTTTGGCGCGATCGCTCAGGGCGTCGGGCAGGCGCTTTTGGAGGAATGCGTTTATGACCGCGAAAGCGGCCAGCCTCTTGCCGGCTCGTTTCTCGATTACGCCTTGCCGCGGGCAAAGGATCTCGTTCCCTTTGCTCTCGCCTTCAATCCGAAGCGCTGCCGCACCAATCCTCTCGGCGTCAAAGGCTGCGGGGAAGCGGGCGCGGTCGCCGCCTTTCCGGCGGTCGTCAACGCCATAAGGGATGCTCTGGCGCCTTTCTCTGCGGGCGAATTCAGAGGGCCCGCGACGCCCGAGCGCATCTGGCGCGCCTTGCGAAAAGGCGTTGCGGATCAGCCGCGGGAAGCGCCGGCTCTCTCCGCGAAAAGAGGATGATCGCGGCCGAGAAAGAGGCAATCGTAAAAGCGCTGGGTCGCGGGGCCGAAATTGAGGATGTCTATGAGTTCGAAACCGCGCTCGCCGAGAAAGCCGACGATGTCGCTAAAACGATAGCCGCCGACAAAACGCTTTTTGATCGACACCTCGGCGATGACGAATTCCGTCTGTTCGAGAGCCTTTGTGCCGCCGCGCAGGATTTCCAGTTCAAAGCCTTCGGCGTCGAGCTTGAGGCCGAAGGGGGCGGGGTAGGAGGATTGCGCGAGGATTTGATCGAGCGTCGTCAGCCTCACCCTGCGCCTTTCGACGATTTCCTCTGCGGTAAGGGCCGTGCGCTCGGCAAGCCCGGTTTTGGACAGGGTCCTGGTGATGTTGAGAAAGGCGCTTCCTTCCCTGCCGCCGAGGGCCGCGGCGATGAAATCGAAAGCGAGCGCGGGCCACCTTTTGCGGATCCTCTCGGGCGTATCGGCAAGAGGGTCGATGAGAACGAGCTTTCGCCCTTGAAAGAGCCTGTAAAGCTCCGGCGTCCCGGTGCCGACGCCGACGTCGAAAAGGGTCTCGGCCTTGAAGGAAAAGCGGCGCAGATAATGCGCGGTGAATTTTCGCGGGATGAGAATTGCGTCTTTCGGGCCTGGCACAGGCCGATTCTAACGCGCTCCGAGGGCGGTTTCGAGATCGCGCCGCGACAGCCCGGCAAGCTCGCGCAACAGAAAGCGGCGGATCTTGCCTGTGGCCGTGCGTGGGATCTCACTGACGAAACGAATGTCGCGCGGGCATTTGTAGATCGAAAGGCGCGATTTGATGCATTCCTAGACGTGCCCGGCAAGTTGCCCTCGGCCTCTGGACGGCACGCCAAACATCAGCCTCCGGGGCACAGCCTCGGCGTTTTCGACGCCGACGACGGCGGCGTCCTCGACGCCTGGC
>JAJYIC010000353.1 GCA_021790295.1 Pseudomonadota bacterium
TTCGGAGGATGGTTTCTAAAATATTGAATTCGCGGTCTTTCGATAAAGGCCGAAACGATCAGCATCAATACCAGGTGGAGAGGTTTCTTTCACCTGGATTGCGGTAGCTTTTCTTTGCGGATGAGACGCAGGATACGACGGAGATACGGTTGCGAACGATCTTCTTGCCTCCAAAGACCGTGACCATGATCTCGAATTCCGTGAGCGGCCGGTTTTATCATTGGCCGGTTCCTTTTGCAGGCGGTTTGCGCGAACGGAGCGCTTGCCCGACCGGGGCAGGCCGTTGCGACGGCTGCGGCGCTGCGGCGGAAGGGGAAACGCCTCCCGCGCTTTGCCGCAACGAGAGGCGGCAGGCCTTTGGCGCGCGCGCCGAAGAGGGGATCTTTTATCTCTTTCTCGGCGCAGTTTCATGGGTCCCGTTCTGGTACGGGAGCAACACCCTTTTCGCTTGGGGATTGAACGCGCTTCTCTTTCCGGGGCTGGCGCTTCTTTACGAGCTTTGCGTGCTTTCTTGCGGCAGGAGGCACGCGGTCGGGATCCGCACCCTTGCTTTTCCGGCGGCCCTTTTCGCAGCGGTCGTTTTGTGGATCCTCTTCCAGGAGGCGCGCTTTGGCCCACGCTCTTGGGCGCAACCGATCTGGGGCCTTGCGGGGCGCGCTCTGGGGGCAAAGCTTGCGGCAAGCATCAGCGTCGATCGGGAAATGGCGCGCCTTGCCCTTTTGCGGCTTCTGACCGCGGCGACCGCCTTTTGGTTTGCCCTCCAACTATGCCGCGACAAGCGCCGCGCCATTCTTCTCCTCCGCGCCTTTGCGGCTACGGCCGTCGTTTATGCGGTTTTGGGCCTCGTCGCCGCAAAGAGCGGCCCGTTGCCCTGGCTTTCCATTCCCGCCGAAGGCGGATGGGTCTCCTCGACCTTTGTCGACCGCGACAGTTTTGCCACTTATGCGGGCCTTGGCCTTGTGGCGATCACCGCTCTTCTGTTGCGCCACTACAGCCGCGCGGCGGCCGCTCCCTTTGGCTGGCAGAGTTCGGCGTTCTCTTTTCTCGAGGCGACGGCGGCGGGCGGGGCGCTGCTTTTTCTCGGCGCGTTCCTTCTCCTCGCCGCTCTTCTTTTGACGGGATCGCGCGGCGGGATCGCCGCGAGCGGGCTTGCGCTGCTTTTTTTCGGGCTTCTTTTCGCCGGCCGCACCGACCGCGCCGGCCGCGCCGGCCGCACCGGTGGCGGCAAAGGCGGGGCAAAGGCCGCTCTCTTTTTCCTTTTGCTGTGCGCGGGGGCGGCCTTTCGCCTTTTCGGCGGCGCCTTTTTCGGCAGCGTCGAAAAGAAGGGCTTTACCGACGCAAGCCGGATGGCCGTTTATGTTTTGAGTTTGCGTTCGATCCGCGACGCGCCTTGGCTCGGTTACGGCTATGGCAGTTTCGCCGAGGTCTTCCCGATCTATCGCGACCGTTCTTTGAGCGTCGTCGGCACCTGGGCGCAAGCCCACGACACCTATCTCGAACTCTTTCAAGGGCTCGGCCTTCTTTTCGGATCGCTGCTGATCCTTTGCGTCGGCCTTCTCGTGTGGCGCTCGATACGCGCGGCGCGAACGCGGCGCGCCGGGACGGTGGTTCCGGCGGTCGCCGCGAGCGCCGCCCTCCTTGTCGCCAGCCACGCCGTGGTCGATTTCAGCCTGCAAATCGAGGCCGTCTCCCTCTCTTTTGCCTCTCTTCTCGGGGCGGGCGTGGCGCAGGCGCAAAGCTCGCGCATCTCGCTTGCGGATTGACCCGCCGGAACGGGGCTATTGCCATGACCGAGCGCGCGACAACTCTTGCCGAGGGCGATGCGAGCGCCGTCGAAAGCCGCTTCGAGCCGCGCGAGGTTCTCAACTTTTTCTGGCGTCATTGGCAGTTCATCGCCGCCGTCCTTTTCGCCTTCCTGGTCGCCGGGCTTCTTTATCTCGCGCAGCAGACGCCTCTTTATACGGCGACGAGCAAGGTCCTCCTCGCAGAGAGGCGCGAGGTCGCTCCCGCCGGCGGCGCGGTTCTCGGCGATCTCCCCCTCGATATCGCCCATGTCGAAAGTCAGATGGCGATCCTGCGCTCGACGGTGTTTCTCGCCCGGGTGGTGAGACGAGAGCATCTGATCCTCGCGCGCGCCGAGAACGATCCCCCTGCGCAAGGAGGAAAAAAACAGCCCTTCTTCTCCACCCTTTTCCATTGGATCCCGCCGGTTTTGCGTTTTGCCTCCGCGCCGGCTCCTTTGCCGAAAGTCGTCAGGGCGGGCGAGGAAGGGATACCTCGGGACGAACTCGAGGCGATCGAAACTCTGAGGAAGGCGCTCAATGTCTCACGCGTGGCGCAGCAACCCTATGTCCTCGCGATCAGGGTCACCGATGCCGATCCGCGGCGCGCGGCGCGTCTTTCGAACGCGATCGCGAGCGCCTACCTCGTCGACAAGCTCGACACCCGTTACGAGGCGGCAAAACGGGCTTCCGGGTGGCTCAGCAACCGTCTTGTCGATTTGCGCCGGCAACTGCGCCAATCCGAAGACGCCGTCGCCCGGTTCCGGACCCGGCACAATCTTCCCGAAGGCGGCGCGCTGACGCTCAACAAGCAGCAGCTTTCGACTCTCAATGCCCAGCTTGTGGACGCAAAAGCCGATCTCGCCCAGAAGAAGGCGCGCCTTGAGCTTCTCGGCTCGATCGGCGCCAAAGGCGGGAGCCTCGAAGCGATGCCGCAGATCACCGGCGGCGGCACTCTCGGTAGCCTTCTCAAAGAGGCGACCGTCCTTTCGGCCAAGGAAGCGAGCCTTTCGAGCCGTTACGGCCCGCAATATCCGCTCCTCATCACGATCAAGGCCCAGTTGCGCGACGTCCAGCGCTCGATCAATGCCGAGGCAGGGCGCCTCGCAGAGCGCATCCGCAACGATTACGCATTGGCGAAGTCGCGCGTCTCCTCTCTCGAAAGCGCCCTGCGCCAAGCCACGGGGAAGACCAACCTCGATGAGCAGACGGCCGTGCGCCTGCGCGAACTGGAAAGAACCGCGGCCGTTAACAAGACCCTTTTCGAGAACTTTCTCAACCGTGCGAAGATCACCGAGGCGCAATCCTCTTTCCACCCTCAGGACGCCCGCATCATTACGCCGGCCTTGCCGCCCGCCGTTCCGAGC
>JAJYIC010000354.1 GCA_021790295.1 Pseudomonadota bacterium
GTGATCGCCTGCGCGCGCACGCGCGCGCCGAGGTGGCTCGCGAGAAGCGCCACCGCGACAAAAAACGACACCGCAACCGCGTTTTCCGGGTTGCCGACCGTAAAGGTGTAAAGCGGCGTCAGGAAAAAGAAATTGTAGGCGAGAACGGAAAGAAGGCAGGCGAAAAGCGACGGCCACAGGCCGTAGGTGATGGCGCTCGCAAGAACCGCGGTGAGGAACACCAAAGCGACGTCCTTGAGCCCCGCCACCTGCCGCATCAAAAGGGCGACGAGAAGGCCGCCGAGGACGATCGCCGCGCTGCCGCCCAAAGCGTGAAGCCGCAAAGCCTCCCGCGGCGAGGGGAGGGGGGCGCGCTCTGCCCCGGGCTCGGCCGCCGCCGGCATCAGATGGATGGCGAGGTCGCCCGCGCGGCGAATGAGACGCCTTTCGACGCCGCCGCGCCACCAGCCGCGCCAAAGGCCGCGGCGGGCGCGGGCGATGATCACATGAGTGACGTTGTTCGCCCGCGCATAATCGATGACGCTTTCGGCCACATCCTGCCCGGGGATCGTCACCGCGCCGCCGCCGAGGCGCTCGGCGAGACGCAAGGCTTCGGCCGTGCGGTCCCGTTCCGCTTCGGCCACGCGGCGCCCTTGCGCCCCTTCGACATGGATCGCCGTCCACGGGGCGTTCAACTGATCGGCAAAGCGGCGGGCGTGCCGCACCATCGCGCTCGACGCGGGGCCGCCGTCGACGCAGACGAGAACCCTTTCTCCCGCAGCCCAAGGGCCGCGGATCGCATGGGTGCGCATGTAGCTCAGCATCTGCGCATCGACCCGTTGCGCGGTGCGGCGCAACGCCAGTTCGCGCAAGGCGGTCAGGTTCCCCGGAGAAAAGTAATGCTGGATCGCGCGCCGGGCCTGATGCGGCACATAAACCTTGCCCTCTTTGAGGCGCTGGATCAGGTCCTCCGGCGTCAGGTCGACGACCTCGATCTCATCGGCCCGGTCGATGATCGAATCCGGCACCGTCTCGCGCACGCGTATGCGCGTGATCTGCGCGACGACGTCGGTCAGGCTTTCGAGATGCTGGATGTTGAGGGTCGCATAAACGTCGATGCCGGCGCCGAGAAGCTCTTCGACGTCGAGGTAACGTTTGGCGTGACGGCTTCCGGGAGCATTCGTATGGGCGAGTTCGTCGACGAGCACGAGGGCGGGGCGGCGGGCGAGGATCGCATCGAGATCCATCTCGGCGAGCGCATGGCCTTTGTAATCGACGAGGCGGCGGGGGATGACCTCGAGCCCTTCGAGAAGGGCTTCGGTCTCGGGGCGGCCGTGGGTTTCGACGACGCCAACGACGAGATCCACATTCTCGCGTTTGTGGGCGCGCGCGTCGCACAGCATCTCATAGGTCTTGCCGACCCCCGGCGCGGCGCCGAGAAACAGTTTGAACCGTCCCCTTTCCTCCTGACGCGCCGCCTCGAGAAGCGCCTCGGGCGAAGGGCGGTCTTCCTCTTTTGCGATCTCAGCCATAGAGAGCTTTCCGCTGCGGCCCCGGCGCCGAAACCCGGCTCAACGCCGGTCGGCATCGAGAGCGAGATTGAGCTTCAAGACATTGACATAAGGCTCGCCGATCACGCCCAGAAACCGGTCCCTGATATGGTCAAGGACGAGCCGGCGTACCACCCCTTCGGGCAGGCCTCGCGCCTTCGCAACGCGCGGCACCTGAAAAAGCGCTCCGGCCGGGGTGATGTCGGGGTCGAGCCCGCTTGCCGAAGTCGTGACGAGATCGACCGGTATCGGCACCCCAGGGTTCTCCGCCGCGAGCGTTTTTGCCGCCGCCCTGACGCGCTCGATCAACGCCTTCGATGTCGGCCCGAGATCGGAGCCTCCCGAGCGGTCGGCCGCATAAGGGGCGGGGATCGCCTTTGCCGGGTTTTCGGCATCGAGTTCGGTCGTGGCCGACGGGCGGCCGTGAAAATATCTCGCCGAAACAAAGTTTTGACCGATAAGCGCCGAACCGACGACCTTCCCGCCTTTTTCGATAAGGCTTCCCTGCGCCTCGTCGGGGAAAAGAAGCCAGGCGAGCCCCGTCATCGCCAGAGGATAGACGAGGCCGGTGAGGATCGTCATGGCGATGATCATGACGATTGCGGGACGGATCTGAGCCGGCATGGTCTCTTTCTCAGGCAAGATTGAGGGCGGAAAGGAGAAGGTCGATGAGCTTGATGCCGAGAAAAGGCGCGAGGATGCCGCCCAGACCGTAGATCAGAAGATTGCGGATGAGAATGCTGGCGGCGCCCAAAGGGCGGTATTTGACGCCTTTTAGCGAAAGGGGAATGAGGGCGATGATGATGAGAGCGTTGAAAATGATGGCGGAAAGGATGGCGCTTTGCGGGGTTGCGAGATGCATGATGTTGAGCGCCTCGAGCCCCGGATAAAAGGGGGCGAACATCGCCGGGATGATGG
Source organism: Pseudomonadota bacterium (assembly GCA_021790295.1). GTDB lineage: Bacteria > Pseudomonadota > Alphaproteobacteria > ATCC43930 > CGMCC-115725 > AP-15. The sequence goes on from JAJYIC010000354.1 coordinate 2,448, forward strand.
CGAAATATTTGGCGACGTCGTTGGCGATCGAAAACGTCGTCAGCGCGCCGCGGGTCATCAAAAGCTGTTTGCCGATCTCGACGATCTCGATGAGCTTTGTCGGGTCGCTGTCGAGATCGACCATGTTTCCGGCTTCCCGCGCCGCCATGGTGCCGGTGTTCATCGCAACCCCGACATCGGCTTGCGCGAGCGCCGGCGCGTCGTTGGTGCCGTCGCCGCACATGGCGACGAGCTTGCCTTTGCCCTGCTCGTCGCGGATGAGTTTGAGCTTGGTTTCGGGGGTGGCCTGGGCGAGGAAATCGTCGACTCCGCTTTCGGCGGCGATGGCGGCGGCCGTCAGCGGGTTGTCGCCGGTGATCATCACCGTGCGTATCCCCATCTTGCGCAACGCCGCAAAGCGCTCGCGGATGCCGCCTTTGACGATGTCCTTCAGATGAATGACGCCCAAAAGGCGCCCGTCCTTCGCGACCGCGAGAGGGGTGCCGCCCTGTTTGGCGACCCTTTCCGCGATCGCCTCGAGTTCGTCCTGGGCCGGGTCGCTGAGCAGAAGCAGCGCCGCCCCGCCGTGCCGCGCCGCCGGTCCGGTCCTTTCGCCGCTGACATGGGAAAGCACCGCATCGACCGCGCCTTTGCGGATCGAGGACCCTTCGGCGTCGATGCCGCTGATCCGCGTATGCGCCGAAAAGGGGACGAATTG
>JAJYIC010000355.1 GCA_021790295.1 Pseudomonadota bacterium
TGTCGCAGGCAAGGATCTTGCCGCGGTTCCTCATCGCCGCCGCAAGGGCGAGGGTCTTGCCGCCGGCGCCGGCGCAAAAATCGACGACCCTCATTCCCGGCCGCGCATCGGCGAGAACAGCCGCGAGTTGGGAACCTTCGTCCTGGGGCTCGACGAGCCCTTGCTTGAATGCGGCAAGCCCCGCAAGAGGGGTGCGCGCCCTAAGCCTCAACCCGACCGGCGAGAAGGGCGTCGGCACGGCCTCGACCCCTTCCGAAGCAAGCGCGCGGCGCGCCTCTTCGCGCCCGCCTTTCAACAGATTGACCCTCAGATCGACGGGCGCCGGTTCTCTCAAAGCCGCCGCTTCGCGTTCGAATTCGGCGCCGAAAGCGCGCTCGAGGCGGGCCTCTAGCCACTCCGGAACGCCGCTTTGGGTAAAGCGCGGCATCTCCGGATGGAAAAGGGTGTGGCCGGAGAGGCGAAAGAGAAGCCTCTCCTCGCTTTCTGAGAGAGCCGAAGGCGCAAAGCGCCCGCCGGCGCAGGCTTCGCGCAGCTCTTCCGCGGAGAAGCCTTCGCCGAGAAGAAGAGCGGCAAGGACGCGGCTCCTCGCGCCCTTCGCCAAAGAAGGCTCGGCCCTTTGCGCCCACCAGTCGAGCGCCGCGCGCTCTCTCAATACGCCATAGACGAGAGAGGCGATCGCCGAACGGTCTTTCGCGCCGATATAACGGCGGCGGCGGAAATAGCCCGACGCCACCTCGTCGGCCGGCCCTTCCGCCGCATCGACCGCGGCGAGAATATCGATGGCGGCGGCGATCCGGCCCGGCGGCTTCAAGGGGTTGTTCTCAAGGCGTATTCGGATAATTGGGCGCTTCGCGCATCATGTCGATGTCGTGGACATGGCTTTCGCGCAAGCCGGACGGCGTGATCCGCACAAAGCTGCAGTTCCTTTGCATCTCGGCGATGGTGCGGTTTCCGGTATAGCCCATTGCCGCCTTCAATCCTCCAATCAACTGGTGGACGATATTGGCGGTCGGCCCTTTGTGCGGGACCCGTCCTTCGACCCCTTCGGGGACGAGCTTCAAGGCGCTCGCCACCTCTTCCTGGAAATAGCGGTCGGCGGAGCCGCGGGCCATCGCCCCGAGCGACCCCATGCCGCGGTAATATTTGTAGCTGCGTCCTTGATAAAGAAACACCTCGCCCGGGCTTTCATCGGTTCCCGCAAACGCCGAGCCCAGCATCGCGCAGTCCGCGCCGGCGGCGATCGCCTTGGCGAGGTCGCCCGAGAATTTGATGCCGCCGTCGGCGATCACCGGAACCCCGGCGCGCCGGCATTCTTCGACGCAGTCCTGAAGGGCGGTCAATTGCGGCACTCCGACCCCGGCGACGACGCGGGTCGTGCAGATCGAGCCGGGGCCTATCCCGACCTTGACGGCGTCGGCCCCGGCCTCGATCAGAGCGCGGGCGCCGGCCGCCGTCGCGACATTGCCGGCGATGAGCTGGGTGTAGTTGGAAAGCCTTCGGATCTCGCGCACCGCCTCGAGGACGCGTTCGGAATGCCCGTGCGCGGTATCGACGACGAGAGCATCGAGCCCGGCCGAAAAAAGAGCCTCGGCGCGCTCGACCCCGTCGCGCCCGGTCCCGGTGGCGGCGGCGACGCGCAGGCGCCCTGCGGCGTCCTTGCAGGCCATCGGCGTGCGCTCCGCCCTTTCGATGTCCCTGACGGTGATGAGGCCGATGCAGCGATAGTTCGCGTCGACGACCAGAAGCTTTTCGATGCGGTACTGGTGGAGAAGGCGTTTTGCCTCCTCGCGGGCGATGTTCTCGGGCACGGTGATGAGCCTTTCCTTGGTCATCAACTCGGCCACCTTCTGGCGCGGATCGGTTGCGAAGCGGACATCGCGATTGGTGAGGATGCCGACGAGCCGGCCCGCCTTCTCGCCGCCCCCGCCTCTTGTGACCACCGGGATCCCGGAAATCTTGTGCCCCGACATCAAGTGAAGGGCATCGGCGAGGGTTTCGTCGGGATGGATGGTGACCGGGTTGACGACGATCCCGGCCTCGAATTTCTTGACCTTGCGCACTTCCTCGGCCTGCGCCGCGATCGACAGGTTGCGATGGATGACGCCGATGCCGCCGGCTTCGGCCATCGCGATCGCGAGCGCGCTTTCGGTCACCGTATCCATCGCCGCGGAGACGAGAGGGATCGCGAGTTCGATCTCGCGGCTTATGCGCGTCCTCGTATCGGCCTCGGAAGGGAGCACCGCAGAGGCGGCCGGAACCAACATCACATCGTCAAAGGTGAGCGCTTGCCGGATTTCCATCCGCGCCTCCGTTCCGCAGAGCGTGCCGATGAGGGCGCACTATACACGAGGGCAAAAAGGCGGGAAGAGAAGAGCGCGCCCGCGCCGGGTTTCCCGCCCGGCGCCGCAGCCGGGTCTTTAGCGGCAGGCCTTATGGGAGGCCGCGAAAGCCTTTGGCGAGGACGTAGGTTTCCGCCGAAGACGGGCGGCTCGCGCGCGGCTTCAGATGGCGCATTTGCGCAAACGCGCTTTTGAGGTCGCCCAGAAGGGCTCCTTCCGTCCCGCCCTGGAACACTTTGGCGAGAAAGGCGCCGCCCGGCGCCAGCACCTCTGCGCCAAAGCGAAAGGCATCCTCGGCCAGAGCGACCGCTTTCAGATGGTCGGTCGCGCGGTGTCCGGTCGCGGGCGCCGCCATGTCGGAGAGGACGAGATCGGCCCCTCGGCCGAGGGCCTTTTTGATCGCGGCGGCGACGGCGTCATCGCGGAAATCGCCGCAAAGAAGAAGAGCGCCCGCAATGGGCGCGGTCTCGACAAGATCGACCCCGACGACGAGCCCCCGCCCGAACGCGGCCTTGACGCGTTCGACCGCGACCTCGGTCCAGCCGCCCGGCGACGAGCCGAGGTCGAGAACCCGGCAACCGGGCCTCAAAAGGCGAAAGCGGTCGTCGATCTCGATCAGTTTGAAGGCCGCTCGCGAGCGATAGCCGAGCCTTTTCGCCTCGGCGACATAAGGGTCCCGCAATTGGCGCAAAAGCCAGGCCCTGGAGGAAGGTTTGCGTCCCTTTGCCTGCTGGAGGCGCGGCCTGCCCGTCATGCGGCCCTCATCAGATCGCAAAGGATGCCTTCGCGAACGCCGCGGT
>JAJYIC010000356.1 GCA_021790295.1 Pseudomonadota bacterium
TAACGCGAGCCGTCGTTTTCGAAGGCGGCTTCGGCCGCCTCGGCGCTTTCATAGACAAAGCCCGAGGTCAAAAAGAGCGCCTCCGAGGTTTCCTCGAAAGTGCTGCGCAGGGCGCCGCCGCGCACCAGTAAAGTGGCGTCGGCAAAGGCGCCCCTGGGGGGAAGAACGGGTCTCGTCATGGGTCCGGCCTCTCCTTCCGAGAGAAGGCGCCGACCGGGAAAACAAAAACCCTGGCGCCGCACAAGGCCAGGGTTCCCAAAAGAACTCCCGACCTTTTAGCGGAATGTTTAGCGTGGCCGCAAGCCGGTCGGCGCAAATCACCACGGACGCTTTTTTTAACCCGCCGGCTCCAAGGCCGTCAACGCTTTTGAAAGCCGAGTCACCCGGCGACCTTGTGGCCCGCGAGATGCTCGAGAACGCGCACGAGACCCGAATGATCCCAGGCTTTGCCTCCGAGCGCCGCCGCCGCGTTGAAAAGCTCCTGCGTCGCGGCGCTGTTGGGAAGGGAGAGGCTGAGCGCCCGCGCCCCTTCGAGCGCAAGCCCCAGATCCTTCTGGTGAAGCTCGATACGGAAACCGGGCTCGAAGGTTCTTTTGATCATGCGTTCGCCATGAATTTCGAGGATGCGGGAGGAGGCAAAGCCGCCCATAAGCGCCTCTCTCACCTTTGCCGGGTTGGCGCCGGCGCGCGAAGCGAAAAGAAGGGCCTCGCCCACGGCCTCGATCGTCAAGGCGACGATGATCTGGTTTGCCACCTTGGTCGTCTGGCCGTCGCCATTGCCGCCGACGAGGGTGATGTTTTTGCCCATGAGCGCAAAAAGCGGCTTCACCTTCTCGAACACCGGTTCGGGGCCTCCGACCATGATGGTGAGGCTTCCCGCCTTGGCGCCGACTTCGCCGCCTGAAACCGGGGCGTCGAGATAATCGCAGCCGCGGCGGTTGATCTCGGCCGCGAAACGTTTGGTTTCGATGGGCGAGATCGAACTCATGTCGACCACGATCTTGCCGGGGGAAAGGCCGTCGGCGATCCCTTCGGGGTCGAAAAGAACGCTTTTTACATCAGGCGTGTCCGGCACCATCACGATGACGATCTCGCTTTCTTCGGCGATCTTTTTGAGGCTGTCGCAGACGGTTGCGCCGGCCGCGCGGACATCCTCCGGAAGCCTGCGCTTGCCGTAAACGAAAAGCGCATGCCCCCCTTTGATGAGGTTCTGCGCCATCGGCCGCCCCATGATGCCGAGCCCGACAAAGCCGATCTTCATGATCCCTCCTGCCTTTTCTGGCGAAAGAGTGCACCAGATAGGGGCTCGGCCTCAAGCGCGGGGCGGGGTCGCCCGGCGCCGGCAAGAGAGGGACGCTTTTCAGGGGTGAAAAAGAGCGGCCTCGACAAAAAGGCCGGCTCGCGGACAGGGCGCGGATTTAGGGCCGAACGGGGTTTCGCGCGCGCTCTTCCGCCGTTCCGGTCAAGGCTAAGGCGGGCGGTCGAGACCCAAAGGCGAAAGGGTAAAAATTTCGCAGCCGCTTTCCGTAACCCCGACCGTGTGCTCGAACTGGGCCGAAAGCGAGCGGTCTTTGGTCACCGCGGTCCAGCCGTCGGCAAGGATCTTTACGCCGTAGCGTCCGGCGTTGATCATCGGTTCGACGGTAAAGAGCATGCCCTCGCGCATTAGCGGGCCTTCACCGGCACGCCCGTAATGGAGGATCGAAGGGGCGTCGTGAAAAAGCCGTCCCACCCCATGTCCGCAAAAGTCGCGCACCACCGAATAGCGGTGGCTTTCGGCGTAACGCTGGATCGCCTCGCCGATCGCTCCGGTGCGGGCGCCGGGGCGGATCGCGGCGATGCCGAGCATCATCGCCTCATAGGTCACGTCGATCAGCTTTCTCGCCAGTAACGGGACCTTCTCCCCGACCATGAACATCCGGCTGGTGTCGCCGTGCCAGCCGTCGAGGATCGGGGTGACGTCGATGTTGAGAATGTCGCCTTCGACGAGACGGCGCTCGCCCGGAATGCCATGACAGACGACGTGATTGACCGAAGTGCAGATCGATTTTGGAAACCCGCGGTAGTTGAGAGGCGCGCAGCTCGCGCCGTGATCGAGGGTGAACTGGTGGCAAAGGCGATCGAGTTCGCCGGTCGAAACCCCCGGGCGCACATAAGGGGTGATGAAATCGAGCGTCGAAGCGGCGAGCGCGCCCGCGCGGCGCATCGCCGCAAACGCTTCGGGACCATGGATCTTGATCTCCACGCCGCGGCCTTGGACCCCGCCGAGCCCCAGCATGCCGTCCTCTCTCACGCCCTTCACTCTCCGCTGCCGAACCCGAGGTTGAAGGTAGGCTTTCGATGGCCGAACGGCAATCCTCATCGCCATCCCGATCGCCATTGCAGAGAAGGGCCCCCGCGCCTATGAAGGGGAAAAGGGGGCGGAAAGGGGCTCGGCAAGGGATGAGCGAGAAACCGACGGGACGGGAAAAAAAGGCGGCTTTGCCGAGGATCGTGACCGCTTGCGTCCTCGTCATCGGCAACGAGATCCTTTCCGGGCGCACGCAGGACGCTAACCTCGCCTTTATCGCCAAGGGTTTGAACGATGTCGGGATCCGTCTCATAGAGGCGCGGGTGATCCGCGACGAAAAGGGCGCCATCGTCGCCGCCGTCAACGAGCTGCGCGCTCGCTTCGACTACGTATTTACGACCGGGGGGATAGGCCCCACGCATGACGACATCACCGCGCAGTCGATCGCCGACGCCTTTGGCGTGCCTTTGATCCTTGATCCCGAAGCGAGGCGGCTTCTCGAAAGCCATCGTTGGCGGGGGGAACTCAACGCGGCGCGGCTGCGCATGGCGCACATACCGAAAGGGGGGCGGCTTCTGCCGAACCCGGTCTCGCGCGCCCCGGGTTTTGCCATCGGCAATGTCTATGTCCTTCCGGGCGTGCCGAGCATCATGCAAGGCATTTTTACCGCCCTCAAAGAGACGCTCGAAGGGGGCGAGAAGCTTTTCTCCCGCGCCGTCGGCTGCATTCTCGGCGAAGGGCAGATCGCCGAAGGCCTGGGGGCGTTGCAAGAGCGCTTCCCGGATCTCGAAATCGGCTCTTATCCTTATTTCAGAGAGGGCAATTTCGGCGTCACATTGG
>JAJYIC010000357.1 GCA_021790295.1 Pseudomonadota bacterium
ATCTGGCTATACCGAAAGCAATACGGTCTTCCCCCGATGATGGCACCGCCCTGCTGCTTTGCGGAGCCCTCGAAAGGTTGAGGGCGAGCGCTCGTCAGTGCGACCGGTGGAGGCTCTCGAGTGTCGGTGCGAGGATGATGCGGAAGACGCTGGCGTCGGCTTTGCACAGGCCAGTGTCCCGGATCCGGCGGCGAATAGAGGTCGCGCGGGGCGCAGGCGGCCTCCAGCCGTTGAACAGGGAATTCGATGCGGATCGGGGCCGTCCGATCGATCGCCATTATATCGAGAATTTTCTGCAGCGCCATGCCGACGACATTTCGGGCTATGTTCTCGAGACCGGCGATGACGCCTACACGCACCGCTATGGCGGCGATCGCGTCACCCGCAGCGAGGTCCTGCATGCGGTTGGCGGCAATCCACAAGCGACCTTCGTCGGCAATCTCGAAACCGGCGAGGGCGTTCCCAGAGAATGCGTGTCCTGTCTCGTTCTGACGCAAACGCTGCAATACATAAACGAGGCGCGCAAGGCGGTCCGCACCTGTCGCGATGCATCGGCAAGAGGCGGGGTCCTTCTCGCCACCGTTTCCGGGATCAGCCAGATCAGCCGCTATGACATGGACCGTTGGGGCGATTATTGGCGTTTCAGCAGATTGTCGTCGCGCAAGCTTTTCGGCGAAGTGTTCGGTGACGGCAACGTCCGGGTGGAAACCCATGGCAACGTCTATGCGGCAAGAGCATTTCTTTTGCGGATGGCGGTCGAGGATTTATCCGTGCAAAGGCTCGATTATCGGGACCCCGACTACGAGTTGGCGATCGCGGTCCGGGCGGTGAGGACGTAATCGCGTGCGCGGTCTCGGGCTTCTCCAAGGCTGCCTTCGCCGCGCCCGCCAAAGAATGGTTCCGGGGGCGGTTATCCTTCTCTATCATCGCGTGTACTCGCCAGTTCGGGACCCTCAATTGCTTTGCGTCAGCCGGGCGAATTTCCGCGCGCATCTTGAGATCCTCAAAAAAAAGGCGACCCTTCTCTCGATGCCGCAACTTTCGCGCTTCCTCGCCGCAGGAAAGCTCCCGCGCCGCAGCGTCGTCATCACCTTCGATGACGGCTACCGCGACAATCTTGAAGAGGCGAAGCCCGAATTGGAAAATTATGAGGCGCCGGCGACGTTTTTCGTCGCCAGCGGCTGCCTCGGGATGGAGAGGGAATTTTGGTCGGATGAGCTTGAGCGAATCCTCCTTTCGCCGGGCAGGCTGCCGAGGGGCCTCGAACTGGAGATTGGCGGCGAGAGGTTCGAGGACGACCTCGGCGATGACCGCGTTTACTCCGAGCGGGAAGCAGACTGTCACGCCGGCTGGGATGTCACTCATCCGGCGCGGCCGACGGCGCGCCATCGCCTGTACGAGGCTTTGGGGAAGAGACTGCGTGAGGCCGGCCGGGCCGACCGGGAAGAAGCGTTGCGCGCATTGCGCGCCTGGGCGGGCGAGGAAGGTTCGGGAAGACCCGACTATCATCCGATGACGGCAGCCGATCTGGTGCAGCTTTCCCGCAGTGCGTTGTGCGAGATCGGCTCGCATACGCTCAGCCATCCGCATCTGGCGTCGATTTCCGTTCGCGAGCAGGAAGCCGAGATCGCAGGCAGCAAAACGCAGCTGGAAGGGATTCTCAACCGGCGAATTTGCGGCTTTTCCTACCCTTATGGCGGGAAAGCGGACTATGACGCGCAATCCCTGTCGTCGGTGAGGAAAGCCGGCTTCGAATGGGCCTGTTCGAACTTTCCGGGCCTCGCACGCCGCGAAAATGATCGCTTCGAGTTGCCGCGGCATCTGGTGCGGAACTGGGAGGGAGCGCGCTTTGCGCGTTTCTTGTCGCGCTGGTTGTAGGCGAATGAATATCCTTCAGGTCAACACCGACGACGTGGCGGGGGGTGCCGCGAGCGTCGCCCGCGGGCTGCAGGAAGGCTTGCGCGCCCGCGGCCATCGCTGCTGGATGGCCGTCGGGGTGCGCCGATCGGGCGAGGAGGACGCCTTAACCATCGACAACGATCGCTATCGCAGCCTCTGGGCGCGAGGCTGCATTCGAACGGCGAGCCTGCTCGATCCTCTACGCGGAAAATTTCCGGGCCCGGGCCGGCTCTACACTTGGATCAAGCTCGGTCTCGCCAGTCCGCGGCGTTATTGGCAGATCGGCGAAGGCAAAGAAGATTTCGATTATCCGGCGACGGCGCGGCTTTTGGAGTTGCCGCCCGCTCGCCCCGATGTCCTTCACCTGCATAATCTTCATGGAGGCTATTTCGACCTGCGCGCGCTTCCCTCCCTCAGCCGCAAACTGCCGGTGTTCGTGACCTTGCACGATCCGTGGTTGCTCGGCGGCCATTGCGCCCACCCGTTTCTTTGTGAAAGATGGAAGACGGGCTGCGGCGTCTGCCCGGATTTGACGCTTTATCCCGCAGTGCGCAAGGATGCGACGGCATTCAATTGGCAGCGCAAGGCCGAAATCTACGCCGCGAGCCGGCTTTACCTTGCGGCGCCTTCGCGCTGGCTTATGGACCGGATCGAGCAATCGATGCTGATGCCGGCCGTCGGCGAGGCGCGCGTCATCCCGCATGGGGTGGACTTGTCGGTATTCCATCCGCGCGACAAGGGTTCCTTGAAGAGGAGGCTCGGCATCGAGCCCAAAAGGCGCGTATTGCTTTATGCCGCTTCCGACGGGCCGGCCAATCCCTACAAGGATTTCCAAACCTTGCGCCGGGCAGTCGATAGGGCGGCGCGATCGCTCGAAAGCGGGAACCTCCTATTTATCGCGCTCGGGAAGGAAGGGCAGAGCGAGTGGATCGGCAACGCGGAGATCCGCTACGTCTCCTTCGAGAGGAGTCGCAAGGCGATGGCCGCCTATTACCAGGCTGCCGATCTCTACCTGCACGCGGCAAAGGCGGAAACATTCTGCCTTGCCATCGCCGAATCGATGGCTTGCGGGACGGCTGTGGTGGCAACCCGCGTCGGCGCCATCCCCGAACTGGTCGCCGACAGGGAAACCGGCCTCATGGTGCCCCCCGGCGATTGGGAGGGCATGGCGCGGGCGATCGTCGCGCTCCTCGAAAACGATGG
>JAJYIC010000358.1 GCA_021790295.1 Pseudomonadota bacterium
CTTCCGGCGGCTCTTGAAAGGGCGAAAAGGGCGGTGACGATCGAGAAACGTCAGGCGCTTTTGAACGTCATCTGCCGCGGGCCCTGAGAGGGCGCGCCAGCCCTTTCGGGAGCCCCCAAACCGAGCCGCCGGCGGCGGCCGGCGGGAGAGAGAAAAAGTCGCGAAGGGAGTTTGCCATGACCGACCCCCTGCCCCAATCCCTGCGCCGTTATTGGGCCATTCTTCTCGCCTCCATGCTGGGATGGACCCTCGATGCTTTCGATTTCACCATGCTTCTCTTTCTTCTTCCCCATCTGCGGCAGGTCTTTGCCGTCAGCCTTCCGGCGATGGCGTTCGTGGTGACGGCGACGGGGCTTGCGAAGGTGGTCGGCACGATCGGCTGGGGCGCGCTCGCCGATCGGGTGGGCCGCAAGCTGCCGTTTGTCGCCGCGATCCTCTGGTTCTCCTGTTTCAGCGGGCTGAGCGGGCTTGCCTGGAGCTATGCCTCGCTCCTCGTTTTGCGCATCCTTTTCGGCCTCGGCTTTGGCGGGGAATGGAGCGTTTCCGCCTCTCTTTTGATGGAAACCGTGCCCGCCGAACAGCGCGGCCTCGCCTCCGGGATCATGATGCTCGGCTTCGAGATCGGTTTTCTCCTTGCCGCTTATGCCTTCCGCATCGTCTTTCCCGTTCTCGGCTGGCGATGGATGTTCGCTCTCGGCATCCTGCCGGCGCTTTTCGCGCTTTTCGTGCAGCGTTATGTCGCCGAATCGCCGGTCTGGCTCGGAAGGAGAGAAAAGCCTCTTCCCTCCGAGCGCCTTCGCCTCAATCCCGCGGTGATCCAGGCCTGGGTGTTTATGGCTTTCCTCAATTTCATGAGCTGGGCGATCTTTGCGCTTTATCCGACCTTTCTCATCAGCGTGCGGCACCTCAGTCCGGCCGGCGTCTTCCCCTTTGTCGCCACCTATTCGATCGCCTCGATCCTCGGCAAGCCTGTGGCCGGCCGACTCGTCTCCCTGATTGGCGAGAGGGCGCTGATCGTCCTTTATCTCACCCTGACGATCCCTTCGGTGCTGCTTTACACGCTCGACGCAAGCCATGCGGCGATGGCCGCCGGCGCGGTCTTGATGGGCCTCATCCCCAACAGCATCTTCGGCATTGTGCCGATGTATCTGGCGCGCCGCTTTTATCCCGGCTCGCGCGGCACCGGGGTCGGGATCGGCTGGGCGATGACGAGCGTCAGCGTCGTCGCGCCTTACATCATCGCTCTTTTGACCCCGCGCTTTGGGCTCGGCCTGTCGATGGCCGGGTTCATCGTCCTCGGAGCGGCAATCTCGGCGGCAGTCGCCGCCGTCAACACCGAACGGTGGATGCCGGCCGCCGCGGAAAGCGCGCCCTGAGCGGCGCCGCGGACGACCAAATTTGCCACCACGAATGCGATGGTTCAAAAGTTGCAAAAGGGTTATCTTAGGAACGCGTTATCTTGGGAACGCTCGAACCCACGAGCCTTGCGGGAACGGTCCATGCCGGTTTGCGGAAGAAGGATCTCCCCTCTTTTTCTCAGCGCCTTTGCCGTTGTTGCCGCCGGCCTCGCGCAAACGGCCCGCGCACACCCGCCCGCGCCCTTTATTCAAGGGATCGACCCTCTCGAGGCCGGCCTTATCGGCACCGCGCCGAGCGCCGAGGCCGCGCAATTCGGAGCGCTGCGCGATCAGTCGGAGGCTGTGACGGATGCGATCTTCGATCGTATTCGCGATCTCTCGCGCGCTCTCGCCCTCGGCCTGCCGCGCTCGGCCTCGGCGCCCGATTCGAGCAGATTGGCCGCAGCCGCCGACCCGTCCGATCCCGGCGCCTGGATCGACGCCTCGGGATCCTATCTCGCCGACACCGCGGCGGTCGGGTATCACGGTTCGAACGTCATAGCGCTGACCGGCCTCGATACCGTCATCGACAAGCGATGGGTTGCCGGCTTTAGCGCCGGCTACACTCACGACGACCTGATTTTCAAATCCGTCGCCAGCGAGCGCACGGCAAACGGCGCCGTCTTCGGCCCTTATGCGGCCTACATCATCGCTCCGCATCTCTCGCTCAACGGGCTTTTCAACTACACCCGACTGTCGAACAGCATTCTGAGCGTCTTTCCGGGGCCGAACGGCTCTTTTGGCAGCAACCGCCTCATCGGCGCCGGGGAACTCGATTTTTATGCCGACAAAGGGCCATTCAAGCTGACCGGGTTCGGCGGTTATTCCTATAGCTGGGAAGGCGCCGACAACAACCTCTTGAGCGCGACGCCGCCATTCTCGAACACCCTGCGTTACGGCGTCTTGAAGCTCGGCGGCGAAGCAGGATATCAAACGGGCGCGACGGAGCTTTATCTGCCGCTCAAATTCGAATACGAGACGACGAGCCCGCGCGACGGAACGGGGCGCGCCGCGCTCGTCGTGGGTGCCGGGGTGCGTTACCGGTGGAGCGCGGCTCTAAAGCTCGGCCTCGTCGCCACCACCACCCAACTCAAGAGCCATTACGAAGACGTCCTCATCGCCGGCAACTTGCGCGTCAGCTTCTAGAAGGGCGGGCGCCCTTGAAGGCGCCGCAAACCAGTCAAAGTTCGGGCGCAGTGATGATACTCTGCCGCGGCGCTTCGTCGAACCGCGAAGGGCAGAAGGGGAGGGAGGCTGTGTCCGTGCGAACAGGCATCCTCGGCCTCGCGATCCTCGGTTTCGCCGGCTGCGGCCCGGCCTTCGGGCAAAGCGGAGTGCTGCGCGGCGAGAGCGAGGCGATAACCGGCGCGATCGAAAACCAGATCCGGGAGGCGGTGCGGCCGGCTTTAAGGGTCTTGCACGCGGCGGGCCCGGCAAGCGCGCTCGCCTTGAGCCACAAGGGCAGGCTTCTCGCGATCCTTTACAACGACCAGGATCTGCGGCTTTGGGACCTCAAGGCCGGAGCCGAGGAGGCGCATTATTCGGCCGGCGAGGCGGTGCGCGCCTTGGCCGTCAGCGCCGACGGGCGCGTTGTCGCGCTCGGCGGGCAAGGCGGCATGCTTTCGGTTTTGAATGCGGCAAACGGGGCGCCTTACCTGAGGGTGCATGCCGATCGCAGTGCCG
>JAJYIC010000359.1 GCA_021790295.1 Pseudomonadota bacterium
ACCCCGCTCGGCGACGAGATCGAGGTCGATGCGGTCAAAAAGGTGTTCGGAGAACACGCCTACAAGCTCTCCATGTCTTCGACGAAATCGGCGATCGGCCACCTTCTGGGGGCGGCGGGAAGCGTCGAAGCGATCTTTTCGATCCTTGCGCTGCGCGACGGCGTCGTCCCGCCGACGCTCAATCTCGAAAACCCTTCACCTTCCTGCGATATCGATCTGGTGCCGAAAGAGGCAAAGCGCCGAAGGGTCCGATACGTCCTTTCCAATTCTTTCGGCTTTGGCGGTACGAACGCTTCCTTGGTATTCTCCGGACCGCCCTGAGCTTCTGCCCCCCCGGACCCGTGGGTATCATTCTCGGCCTTTTTGCGCGCGCCGCCGCCAAAGCGGTCTTTATTCTAGCCGTTGCCGCGGCTTGCGCCGCCTTTCTTTACACCGATGTGACGGCGCCGGGGCCTTTGCTCGCGCCGCGCACGCTCGTCATCGGCAAGCATCTCGGCCTATCCGGGGTGGCCCGGCTTCTGGCGCAAGCAGGGGTCATACGCGATCCTCTATCGTTCGAACTCGCGGCCATTCTCGATGGGCGCGCGCGGCGGCTCGAAGCCGGCGAATACGCGTTTCCGGCCCGGACGGAAACCCTCCAAGCGATCGCCATCATCGCCTCCGGCAAAGTCGTCGAGCACCCCCTCACCATCCCCGAAGGCTTGACCAGCGAAGAGGTCGCGCGCCTCGTCCGTGCCGCCCCGGAACTCGCAGGCGCGCTTTCAAAGGCGCCAAAGGAAGGGGCGGTGCTGCCGCAAACCTATTTCTACACTTACGGGCAAAGCCGGAAAGCGCTTATCGCACGCATGCGCCGGGCGATGGCGCAGGCTCTCGCCGCAGCCTGGAGCAAACGCCGGCAGGGTCTGCCGTTGTCCTCGCCGCGCGAACTTCTGATCCTTGCCTCTCTGGTCGAGAAAGAGGCGAAAAAGCCCGAGGAAAAGGCGCATATCGCCGCCGTTTTCCTCAACCGGCTGAAGCTCGGGATGCCTCTTCAGTCGGACCCCACGGTCATCTACGCCCTTTCCGACGACGGCAGAAAGGCTTTCGATCCGCCTTTGACCCGCGCCGATCTCGCGGTCGAGTCGCCCTACAACACCTATCGGGAAAAGGGCCTGCCGCCAGGACCGATCGACAATCCGGGTTCTGCGGCGCTTTTGGCCGCGGCGCGGCCCGCGCCGAGCGAGGATCTTTATTTCGTCGCCGACGGCGATGGCGGTCACGTCTTTTCGAGATCGCTCGAAGGACAGGATAAGAACGTCTCTCTTTACCGCCGCATCGAAGCGACAAAAGCGGCAAAAGCATCCTTCCTCGCGGCGCGAAAAGCGGCTGCGGCCGCAAGCGCCCGCTAAGGCGCTCGAAAGAGGGTCAGCTCTTTCCGGGAAGGCCGAAACAATGTTCCGGTGCGGGAAAGCGCCTGTCCCTGACGTCTTCGGCGTAAGCGGCGACCGCCCGCGAAATCTCCGTTTGCAGCTCGGCGTAGCGGCGCACGAAACGCGGCTTGAAGCCGCCGAAAAGACCGAGAAGATCGTCGCTGACGAGGATCTGTCCGTCGCAGGCCGGGGAAGCGCCGATGCCGATGGTGGGGACAGGGACCGCCTCTGTCGCCTGCCGCGCCACGGGCTCGGCCGTGCCTTCGATGACGACGGCAAAGGCCCCCGCCGCCGCGACCGCCTCGGCGTCGGCAAGAACCTGGCGGGCGGCGTCCTGCGAACGGCCGACGACGCGAAAGCCGCCGCTCGTGTTGACCGCCTGCGGCATCAATCCGATGTGGCCGCAGACCGGGATCCCGCGTTCGACGAGAAAGCGTATGGTCGGCGCCATGACGGCTCCCCCTTCGAGCTTTATTCCCGAGGCCGCGGTCTCGATCATCACCCGGCTGGCATTGCGGAACGCCTGTTCGGGGCTTTCCTGATAGCTGCCGAACGGCAGGTCGACGATGACGCAGGCGTGACGGGTGGCGCGCACGACCGCGCGGCCGTGGCCGATCATCATCTCGAGAGTGACGCCGAGAGTGCTGTCCTCTCCGTAAAGCACCATGCCGAGCGAGTCGCCGACGAGAAGAAGATCGCAATGGGGATCGAGAAGAGCCGCGATCGAAGCGGTATAGGCGGTGAGGCAGACGAGAGGGGTCGCCCCTTTGCGGGCGCGTATCTCGGGAATGCCGAGCCGCGCCGGCTTCGCTTTTTCTGCCATGCCGTCTCCCCCTGCTGCCTTGTCGGAAGACCACCATAACGCGCCAAGGACGAGAGGTGCAAAGGGGGCGGGAAGCGAGATTGTTGCCGAGGGCCTGTCTCGCTATAACCCTTTCGACGATGGGAAGCGGAGGCCTTTGGTGAGGGGAATCGCGAGCATGACTGGTTTTGCCCGCGCCGAAGGCGAAGCGGCGGGCGCTACCTTTTTCTGGGAGGTCAAAAGCGTCAACGGCCGCTCTCTCGATTTGCGCCTGCGCCTTCCGGCCGGTTTCGATTCGCTCGAAGCCGAACTTCGCGGCGCCGTTTCCCGCCGTTTCCGTCGCGGCAGCCTTGCCGCGAGCCTTTCTCTCACCCGCACCGCGCCTTTGCCGTTGCGCATCAACCGGCAAGTCCTCGGCGAAATTCTGGCTCTCATCAATGAGCTTGCGGGCGAGGTCGAGGCCGCGCCGCCCCGTCTCGACGGGCTTCTCGCTTTGCGCGGGGTGATCGAGGGGGCCGAAGAGGAAGCGCCCGAGGTGTTCGAGGCGCGCCGCGAAGCGATCCTCGCCGCCTGGTCCGAGGCCCTCGACCGCCTTGCGGCGGCGCGCCTTGCCGAAGGGGCAAAGCTCGGCGCGCTGCTCGAAAGGCTGATCGAGAAAATGGCGGCGCGCGTCGATGAAGCCGCCCTTTGCGCGGCCGCGCTGCCGCAAGCGGTCCGGCAAAGGCTCGAAGCCGCTCTCGCCAATTTCCGCGAACTGGCTTCGCCTCTTTCCGAAGAGCGCATGGCGCAAGAGCTTGCCCTCATCCTCGCGCGCGGGGATGTGCGTGAAGAGATCGAGC
>JAJYIC010000360.1 GCA_021790295.1 Pseudomonadota bacterium
CCTTTCGACATCGAGTTCCATCCCGAGAAAGGCAAGGCCCGTATTCTGCATCGCCCCTTGGATCAAAAGCCCTTCGGCAAAGGCGTAAACGAGAGCGGCAGGGGCGAGGCGCCGGGCGAAATCGCTTTCATGGGCGAGAAATTCGAGATTGGTAAAAAGCACCTCGACCATCCCGGTAACGCCGACGAAATTGGTGATGTCCGTTTCGGTGACGGTGCGGCCGATGGTGCGGAATTGCCGTCCGACGGGAAGGTCTTCGAAGAAGTAGCCGAGCCCGATCGTTTCCATCGCGAGACTCCTTCCTTGGTTTTTTTGGCTTTGCCCTCTTTGGTTTTGCCCTCTTTCCCCTGCCGAGGATAAAGGCGGGAAAGGGTTGGGCGCCATCGAAAGCTCCATCCTTTCAAGCGCGGCCGGGAGGCCCCAAAAGAGAGCGGGCGATGATGTTGCGCTGGATCTCGTTCGTGCCTTCGACGATCTGCAGCACCTTGGCATCGCGGAAATAGCGGTTGATCGGCATCTCGCTCGAGATGCCGGAGGCGCCGAAAAGCTGGAGGGCCTGCGTCGCGACGCGCATCGCGACATCGCTCGCAAGACATTTGGCCATCGCCGCGAGAGGGGCGAGCGCGGTGCCCGCAAGCCCTTCGTCGACCGCCCGCGCGGTGCGGTAAAGAAGGCTTCGCGCCGCTTCGATCTCGATTCCCATATCGGCGATCATCCACCGCACCCCCTGGAAATCGCCGACGCTTGCGCCGAAGGCCCGGCGGTTTTTGACAAAATCGATCGCCAGCTCCATCGCCCCTTGAGCGAGGCCCACGGCGCGCGCCGCGATCAAGGGCCTGGTCCGGTTCAAGCCTTCCATGACGATCTTGAAACCGCCCTCTTCGGCCCCGACCCTCTCGTTTTCGCCGACGAAGACATCGTCGAGATGAAGCGCCGAGGATGGAACGCCGCGCGCTCCCATCTTCTTTTCCGCTCGCCCTACGGCAAAGCCTTCCGCGCCCTTTTCGACGATAAAGAGATTGATGCCGGCCCCTTCGACGCGCGCCGCCACGAGAATGAAATCCGCGACGCTTGCGCCGGTGCACCACACCTTGCCGCCCGCGAGCCGATAGCCTCCCTCGACCCGCCGCGCCCGGGTTCGGATGCCGGCGAGATCGGAGCCGCTTTGCGGCTCGGTAAGCGCGATCGCGGCGCGCAGATCGCCCGCGGCAAGACCCGGAAGAAGGCGCTTTTTCTGCTCGTCGCTGCCGCCGGCAAAAAGCGCGGCAAAAGGCGTCCATTGCAGGATGAGGAGATAGGCCGTGTTGTAGCACAGCCGGCAAAGCTCCTCGATCGCCAGAGAGGCGAGAAAAAGGCTGCCGCTGCCGCCGAATTCGGGCGGAAAAGGAAGGGCGAAAAGACCGAACCCTTTCAGAAGTTCGAACATGTCCTGCGGGTATTCGCCCGAAGCGTCGATTTCCATCGCCCGCGACCGCACGCGCTCTTCGGCAAGGCGGCGGACGCTGTCGCGGATGCGGCGCTCGTCTTCGCTCAACATTTCGCTCATTTCCGCCCTTTCCCTGTCAAAGACGTCAAAGACGACAGCCGAGGCGCATCCCCTCCTCGATCGCTTTGAGCGCGTCGATCCCGGCGCTTTCGCGCGCTCCGCCGATCGCTTCGAACGCGATCCCCCATTCCCGCAAAGGCTCGGCAAGCGAAAGGGACGGCTCTTGTCCCGCGCAAAGAACGATCGTATCGGCGCCGAGCACGCGCTCTTCGCCTTCTCTTGCGACATGAAGTCCTTCTTCGTCGATCAAGCGGCAGACGAGGCCGCCCAAGACGCGAACCCCTCGCCGCTCGAGGATGAGACGCAAGGTCCACGCCGTCGAACGCCCAAGATGGGCACCGGGGCGCCCTACCGAACGGTGGACCATGGTGATCTCGCGCTCCCCCGCCCGCTCTTCAGCGGGGCAAAGCCCTCCCGGAGCGGCGATCCTGCGATCGATGCCCCAGAAAGCGTAAAACCCGGCCGCCCTTTCCTCGGGGTCGAGAGCGCAGGCTTGGGGCTCTGACAAAAAGAGGGCGACATCGACCCCGATCCCGCCCGCACCGATGATGACGACGCGGCGGCCGGCCTTGATCCGCCCGGTGATGATATCGGCGTAGGAAGCGACTTTCGGGTGGTCGAGGCCGGGGATCCGAGGGCGGCGCGGGACGACGCCGGAAGCGACAACGACGCGCTCGAAACCGCCTTCGGCGAGAATCGCGGCGGTCGCCTTGCGGCCGACAAAAACTGTGACGCCGAGCCGTTCGAGTTCGGCGCGGAAATAGCGGACGAGTTCGCCGTAATCCTCTTTTCCGGGGATCCGCCGAGCGAGGGTCAACTGCCCTCCGATCTCGCTTTCAGATTCGAAAACGGTCACTTTGTGGCCTCTGAGCGCGGCGCTTCGCGCGGCCGAAAGCCCGGCCGGCCCGGCCCCGACCACTGCCACACTGCGAGCGCGCGAAAGGCGAGGCACGGCGAATTCGCTCTCGCGGCAGGCGCGAGGATTGACAAGGCAGGTCGCAAGCTTGCCGGCAAAGATGAAATCGAGGCAGGCCTCGTTGCAGGCAATGCAAGGGGCGATAAGCTCGGCGCGGCCGTCGCGCGCCTTGTTGACGAATTGCGGATCGGCGAGAAGAGGGCGCGCCAGAGAGACGAGATCGGCCTCGCCCGCGGCGAGGATCTCTTCGGCAAGCTCCGGGGTGGTGATGCGGTTTGCGGCGGCAACCGGGAGGCTGACCGCGCGTTTCAGCCGCGCCGCGGCAAAACGCCAGGCGCCGTGCGGCACCATATACGCGATCGTCGGCACGCGCGCTTCGTGCCAGCCGATGCCGAGCGAAAGAAGATCGGCTCCCGCGGCCTCGACGGCGCGGGCGAGAGCGTCGATCTCGCCCGCGTCTGCCCCCTCTTCGACAAGGTCGAGCGCGGAGATGCGATAAGCGAGGAGAAGATCGGGGCCGAGGCGGGCGCGGATGCGGCGCAGGATCTCGCCAGGAAAGCGCCTGCGGTTTTCGGCAGAGCCCCCCC
>JAJYIC010000361.1 GCA_021790295.1 Pseudomonadota bacterium
CGAGATCGTGCCGATCGTCGTGCGCAACACGCCAACCCTCACCAACGGCGCGATGGGCCTCAACGGGGTCGAGACGCCGCAGCTTTTCGGCTACCATTTCGGCGTCGGCGCGACCCCTTATTATTACGTCGCGGTCGCGCTCGTCGCCTTTCTCGTCTTTACCAGCCTGCGCCTCAAGGATTCGCGCATCGGCCGCGCCTGGATGGCGATACGCGAAGACGAGATCGCCGCCGCCGCCGCCGGCATCGATCGCGTGCGCCTCAAGCTTCTTGCCTTTGCTTCGGGCGCCGCTTTCGCGGGGGCGACCGGGGTTCTCTACGTGGCGAAACTGCAGACCGCCACCCCCGAGATGTTCATGTTTCCGGTCTCGGTGATGGTCCTCGTGATGATCGTCTTCGGCGGCATCGGCAGCGTCTGGGGCGTCGTCGTCGGCGCGCTCTGTCTTCAGATCCTGCAGTCCTGGGTTCTCGAAGACCTGACTGAGTGGCTTCACGCTTTGGGGCGGCTGATCGATGTCGCCTGGCTCGGCAAGGTCGAGCTCGCCTCTTCGATCGAGCTCATCTTCGGCCTCATCCTTGTGGCGATGATGCTTTTGCGCCGCCAGGGGCTCATCCCCGCCCAGGCGAAGACGCAAGGTTTGAGCCTTGCCGAACAGGAGGTGGAGATCGGGCGCGGCGCCTTTCCGCGGCTTTCGGCTCTTGCCGCCAAGGACCCGCCTTCGCGCCGGCCCCTTCTCGAGATCGAGGGATTGCGGGTTTCTTTCGGCGGGCTTCTCGCCCTTCAATCTCTGGCGCTCGGCGTGCGCGAAGGCGCCATCGTTGCGCTCATCGGCCCCAACGGCTCGGGAAAGTCGACGCTTTTCAACGCCGTCACCGGTCTCTTGCGCGCCGGGGAAGGCGCCATCCGCTTTGCCGGCGAAGAAATCGGCCGCCTGCCGCCGCATCTCATCCTCGCCCGCGGCATCGCCCGCACCTTTCAGAACATCCGCCTTTTCCCCAATCTCTCGGTCCTCGAAAACGTCGAGATCGGGATGCATTCGCGCCTTTCGACCGGTGCCTTCGGGGCTCTTCTGCGCCTGCCCGCAACCCGGCGCGAGGAAGAGGGCGCGCGCGAATTCGCCTTGGAGATCCTTTCGATCTTCGGCAATCGTCTTCTCCCTCGCGCCGGGCATCCGGCTTCGAGCCTTTCTTATGCCAACCGCCGGCGCACCGAGATCGCCCGGGCTCTCGCCTCAAGGCCAAAGCTTCTCCTTCTCGACGAACCGACCGCCGGGATGAACCCGGCCGAGACCCTGGAGCTTGTCGGCCAGCTCAAGAGTCTCAACCGGCTCGGAGTGACCCTCCTTCTCATCGAGCACAAGCTCGATGTCGTCGCGAGCCTGGCCGAAAAGGTGATCGTTCTCGACCATGGAGAGAAGATCGCCGAAGGCAGCGCCGAAAGCGTGCGCCGGGAACCCGAGGTGATCCGCGCCTATCTCGGAGGGAGCGTCAAACTTGCTTGAGTTCCGTTCGGTCGATACCCATTACGGCGATCTTCACGTCCTGAAGTCGGTCGATTACCGGATCGAGGTGGGCGAAATCGTCTGCCTTCTCGGCGGTAACGCTTCGGGGAAATCGACGACAATGAAGGCGGTGATGGGAACGCTCTCGCCGACCCGCGGCGATATCCTTTTCGAGGGGCGCTCTCTCGCGGGCGTCAGCACCGCACAGAGAGTGCGCCTCGGCATCGCCGCCGTGCCCGAAGCGCGCCGCCTTTTCCCGCGCATGAGCGTCTACGAAAATCTCGAAATGGGGGCGTATACGCGCCGGCCCGGGCCCGACTTTGCCGCCGACCTCGAACGCGTCTACCAGCTTTTCCCCCGCGTCAAAGAGCGCCTCGGCCAGCTCGCCGGAACGCTGTCGGGCGGCGAGCAGCAGATGGTGGCGATCGGCCGCGCCTTGATGGCCCGCCCGAGGCTTCTCTGCATGGACGAGCCGTCGATGGGCCTTTCCCCGGCTTATGTCGACCAGGTCTTTGCGATCATCCAAGAGATCAATCGCCAGGGGGTGACGATCTTTATGGTCGAACAGAACGCCAATATGGCGCTCGCGATCGCCGATCGAGGGTATGTCTTGCAGACGGGGAGGGTCGTGCTTTCGGGCCCCGCCGCCGAACTGAGGGGCAACGAACTGATCCGCGAGGCCTATCTCGGCGAACTCAAGATCGAGGAGGCCTCTGCGGCGGAATAGCCCCTGTCGGGCGCCTGACTTCGGGTTCGGCCGCCGCCGTTTCGGCACCCGTTTCGAGGAGTGCTCCAAGCCACCGCGCTAACGGCAAGAGAGCCTCGTCACGAAGGCGAGTCCCCGCCCGAAGATGACCGGTCGATCGGGAGGAGAGCGGGCACCCGCCGGTCCGGCCGCTGCGGTCTTCGGATCTGGTCTCAATGGTCCGGACCCTCTACTCTTTGCGGAGAAATGCGGAGGGGCCTATGAGCGTCGATGCGAAAAGCGCGATCCTCGACTATTTGGCTGGACAGCACGAGGCGATGGTTTCCCTTCTCGGCGAACTCGTCGCCATCGACTCGGGAAGCGCCAACAAGGCCGGGGTCGATGCGGTCGGCTCCCGCCTCAAAACCTTTCTCGAAACAGAGGGCGTCTCCTGCGAATGGGTCCCGAACCCGACATATGGCGATTGTCTGATCGCGCGGATTGCGGGAGAGGAGGGCGGCCCTGCGATCATCCTTATGGGCCATCGCGATACCGTCTTTCCCGACGGCACGGCCAAAGAGAGGCCGTTTCGCATCGAAGGTTCGAAGGCTTTCGGTCCCGGGGTTGCCGACATGAAATCGGGCCTCGTCATGAACAGCTTTGTTCTTGCCGCCTTCCGGCGTTTTGGCGCGCCTTGCCCTTTGACGGGTCTTTACACTTCCGACGAAGAGATCGCCTCCCCTTTTTCGCGGCCTCTCATCGAAGCCGAAGCCAAAGGG
This sequence comes from Pseudomonadota bacterium, assembly GCA_021790295.1. Lineage (GTDB taxonomy): Bacteria > Pseudomonadota > Alphaproteobacteria > ATCC43930 > CGMCC-115725 > AP-15. The sequence continues at coordinate 2,966 of JAJYIC010000361.1, forward strand.
GCGCGCGCCGTCTTCAATTCCGAGCCGGGTCGTCCGAGCGGAAACCTCGTCTTGCGTCGCAAAGGGGCGGCCTTTATCGAGT
>JAJYIC010000362.1 GCA_021790295.1 Pseudomonadota bacterium
CGCAGCCTTTGCCGAAAGAAAGGGCGTGCGCGTCGTCATGAACCGCTGCCCGGCGATCGAGATCCCGCGCCTCGGCTTGAAGCCGCGTTAGAACCGGCCAAGCCAGTCGAGGCTTTCCTCCTTTTCGAGACGGCGCAAGCGCTCGAACAACGTGACGGCGCCGTCTTGAAGCGCGGGACGGGTAAGGCGCAGAAACTTGTCCGCAAGTTCTGATGGGGGAAGAAGCCCTTCGGTTTCATCCCTTTCGAGCCTCCTGCCGCCTTTGAGATCGATAGAAAGCCTTGCCGTCATCGCGCTGTCGCCTTCCCCGGGCGACCGCGGGCAAAGCGTCACCCGGCGCGCGAGAGCGCGGATCTTCGGCTCCGCGAGCGCTCCTTCGTCGAAAGAATGCGGCTCGCGCGGGTCGCGGTAAAGGGCAAGGGCGAGCGAAAACGGCACGCTATATTGCGCCATCATCAGATCGGCGGGTTCCGGGATGTTGTGGCGGCTTACCAAACGCTCGTTGCCGAAGACGGTCATGCTTTCGACCTCTTCCGGGGCAAAACCGTGGGCTTCTCTCAAAACGAGAAGCGCCTTTACCGGGGCGTGGGCGGTGATGTGGCAGGGATAGCGTTTGAAGACGACCGAAAGGGTGGCGAAATCCTCGCCCAGATCTTTTGTCAAAAGGGAGGAATCCCATTTCGGGCAAAAAACCGGAAGAAAGCCGAAACGGCCTTCGAGAACCGTATCGGGGCCGGCAAAACCCGCCTCGGCAAGAGAGGAAGCGAGAACCCCGCTTTCGCTCGCGCGTCCCAGATGCAGGCGTTTTACCATCCCGCCTTTTCCCGAAGCGGCGAATTCGAGAAGGCCTCCCGCAAGCGATCCGGCGATGCCGAGAGCATGCGCCATCCTTTTCTCGTCGAGCGAAAAAAGACGCCCCGCGGCGACCGCGGCGCCAAAAGGGCCTGTCGTTCCGGGCGCATGAAACCCTCGTTCCTCATTGCTGTGAAAGGTCGCGCGGCCGATCCGCACCATCACCTCCGCACCCGCGACAAAAGCCGCGATGAGGGCGCGCCCGCCCGCTCCCTTCGTCTGGGCGACGGCGAGGGCCGCCGGAACGAGGCTCGCGCCCGGATGGACGCCGGCGCCGGGGCGGGTCAGGCTGTCGAGCTCGAACGCATGCGCAAAGGCTCCGTTTAGAAATGCGGCCGCAGGCGCAGAGACTGGGGCAAGCCCTGTGCCCAAGATCCGGCTTTTCCCTCGGGCGGCGTTCGCAAGAGCGTAGTCGAGGAGAATGCGGCTCCAGGGAAGTTCGCTTCCCGAGAGCGCCGCGGCAACCGTGTCGGCGATGCAGTCCTTGGCCCTTTCGACGACCGCCGCCGGCAGATCGCGAAAATCGAGACCGGCAGCATAACGGGCGAGAGTGACGCTTTCCAAAGCCATCGCCTTCCCCTTTGCCGAGGCGCCTCGAAGACGCCCCTCTCCGCCAGCCTTATAGGGCCTTCGAGAGAGGCGCGGAACGGCGTTCGCCCTTCCCTTGCGCCGCAAGATTTTTGCGCCGGGACCAGATTTCTGGCGACGCATCCTTCGTAACTATATGTTTTACAAATAGTTTATCATTTTTTTGTTGCAACGCAGTATAAGCCTGCCCATATCGGATTGGGAAAAGGGCACCCCTGGCGGCCACGGCCGCTTTGGCCCGGAGGAGGATCAAAGCGCGGCGCCGTTTAGAGAAAAAGGGTGAGGGTTCCTATGAAAGAATTTTTGACGAAGCTCGATCAGATCGCCGGCACGATGAACGCGTGGCTTTTCGCCATCGCCCTTGGTCTTGCCTTCCTCGATTTCAGCGTTTTTATCGTCAAGGCGGTCGAGGCTTTGCCTCAGCCTCCCGACACGACGGTTTCCGCAACCGTCAATTCCTCGGCGTCGCACTGAGCGAAGCAAGGCCTTCTTTTGCCGTTTTGCCCCTTCCCTTCGGCGCTCCCGCTGCGAAGCCCTGAGGCCGCCCTTGTCTCTAGGGGCTCTCTTCAGGCCGCGGTCGCCTTGACCTTTTTGCCGACCGCCCGGTCGTAATCTTCCCACATCAGCCGGCAGATCGCTCCGGGGGTGAAGCGGTAATGGCCGACGGCGCCGATGATCTCGCCGACCGGGGTCACCTCGGCCGCGGTTCCGGTCAGAAACACCTCTTCGGCGCGGCCGAGTTCCTGCGGCAGGATCGCCCTTTCGATCACCTCGATCCCGCGCGCCTTCGCTAGGGCGATCACCGTCTTGCGGGTGATCCCGTTCAAAAAGCAGTCGGGGGTCGGGGTGTGAAGCTCGCCGTCGATGACGAGAAAGATGTTGGCGCCGGTGCCTTCGGCGAGTTGCCCGCGCCAATCGAGCATCAACGCGTCATCGCAGCCCTCCGCCTCGGCCGCGTGCTTCGCAAGCGTGCAGATCACATAAAGCCCCGAAGCCTTCGCCGCCGTCGGCGCCGTATTGGGGGCCGGGCGCGCCCACTGCGACCACATCATGCGGATCCCCTTTTGCCGCGCTTGCGGGGAGAAATAGGCCGGCCACTCCCAGCAGGCGATCGCGAGATGGATCCGGCTCGCCTGCGCCGAGACGCCCATCTGTTCGGCCCCGCGCCAGGCGATCGGGCGGACATAACCTTCGAGGATGCCGTTGGCCTTGATCAGTTCGCGGGTCGCGGCGCCGAGTTCCTCGACGCTCGCCGGAACCTCGAAACCGAGGATGCGCGCCGAATTGACAAGGCGCTCGTTGTGCTCTTCGAGGCGAAAGACCGTGCCGCCATAGACGCGCTCGCCTTCGAACACCGAGCTTGCATAATGGAGGCCATGGTTGAGAACATGCAGCTGCGCCTCGCGCCAGGGAACGAGGCGGCCGTCGTACCAGATAAAGCCGTCGCGGTCGTCGAAGGGGATTGAAGGCATCGGGTCGTCCTCAAAGCCGGAAATCTCGTCGCCAACGCTTGCACCGGACCGGGCCCGAGCGCAACCCGTCCGCCGCCTTTTTTTCTTATATCCGAGTTGACGGCCGCGGGGTATCGAAG
>JAJYIC010000363.1 GCA_021790295.1 Pseudomonadota bacterium
AAAACGCAAGGACTTGTCGAGGCTTGCCTGCGCGAGCCTTTTCGCCAGGGTCTCGTAACTGACGGCATCGCCAAACCCGCACACCATGGCGGCGATCTGGGTATCGAAAACGGGTTTCGGGATGCTCCCCGTATGGTGAAAAAAGATCTCGATGTCCTGCCGCGCGGCATGAAACACCTTGAGGATGCCTTCGTCTGCGAAAAGGGCGAAAAGCGGCTCCAGATCCATCCCCGGTGCGAGAGGGTCGATCGCCGCCGCCTCTCCGGGTCCTGCGACCTGAACGAGGCAGAGGATCGGCCAATAGCTGCGCTCGCGGATGAACTCGGTGTCGACCGCGACAAACTGCGCCCCCTTTTGCCGCGCGCAAAATTCGCCGAGCGCGTCCTTATCCGAAATCGGCACCATCGCCGCCGTGCCTTTCCATCCCTTTGCCAAGGAAAGCTCCGATAAGCCGCTCACTCTCGGATGCCGAGAGAGAGGCGGCGGATCGTCTCGTCGACGCCAATCTGCGCCGCCGGCCAGGCGCGCCGGCGCGGGAAACGCCATGGCACGCCTGATCGGATGCTTCTCGCCGGTTCCGTCCTTCCGCCCCTCGTGTCGATGGTGTTTCTCGCTCTGCGGTTTTCGCTTTCCGAGGCCGCTCTCACGATTTGATGATTGCGGTTCGGCCGCCTCTCATCGGTTGCGCGGGCATCCTAGGAGACAAGAAAAGAAGAGACAACCTTGGAACCCCGGCGCGCGAGGGGCTTCAGCTCCTGCCCGAAGCGCTTGTAGTTGAAGGAAACGCCTCGGCGCCGACGAGCCCACCCGGAACGGGGTCCGGTTTGCGGGCGGCGGCATTTGCCTTCTTGTCGCGCTCGGGGAAGGTTCGGCGTGATCTCTGTGAAGGGTCTCGGCCGCAATCCGCGCCTCCTTGACAACGGCCTCGTTCCGTGGCGATTTCGCCCGGCCCGAAGAAAACCGAAACCCTGAGCGATGAACCCTTATCGCACCCACACCTGCGGCGCGCTCACCCTTGCCGACGCTGGAAAGCCTGCGCGCCTATCCGGTTGGGTCCACAGAAAGCGCGACCACGGCCAGCTCCTTTTTGTCGATCTGCGCGATCATTATGGCGTCACGCAATGCGTGATCGACGTCTCGTCGCCGCTTTTTGCCGCCGCCGACGCCTTGAAGCTCGAAAGCGTGGTTTCCTTTGCGGGCGCCGTCGCCGCGCGCAGCCCCGACACCGTCAACCCGAAGCTCGCGACCGGAGAGGTCGAACTGAGGATCGAGTCGGTCGAGGTGCTTTCCGAAGCCCTGCCTTTGCCCTTTCCCGTCAACAGCGAGGCCGATTATCCCGAGGACATGCGGCTCAGCTACCGCTTTCTCGATCTCAGACGCGAGAAGATCCATCGCGCCATTGTTTTGCGCTCATCGGTCATCACTTCGATCCGCCGCCGCATGATCGAGGCCGGCTTTCTCGAGTTCCAGACCCCGATCCTGACGGCGAGTTCGCCCGAAGGGGCGCGCGATTATCTGGTCCCGAGCCGCATCCATCCCGGCAAGTTTTACGCCCTTCCCCAGGCGCCGCAGCAATTCAAGCAGCTTTTGATGATTGCCGGCTTCGACCGTTATTTTCAGATCGCGCCCTGTTTTCGCGACGAGGCGGCGCGCGCCGACCGTTCCCCGGGCGAGTTCTACCAGCTCGATTTCGAGATGTCCTTTGTCGAAGAGGAGGATGTTTTCGCCGCAATCGAGCCGGTTCTCTACGGCGTTTTCGAGGAGTTCGGCGGCGGCCGCCCGGTCAGCCCGCCGCCTTTTCCGCGCATCCGCTTCGCCGACGCGCTCGAACGCTTTGGCACCGACAAGCCCGATCTGCGCAATCCCATAGAGATGCGCGAGGTAAGCGAGCATTTCAAAGGCTCGGGGTTCCGCATCTTCGCCGAAGCGCTCGCCGCCGACTCGAAAGCGCGGGTCACGGCGATCCCGGCGCCGGGCGGCGCCAGCCGCGCCTTTTGCGACCGGATGAACGCCTGGGCTCAAGGCGAAGGCCAGCCCGGCCTCGGCTACATCATCTTCCGCGACGGCGAAGGGGCGGGCCCGATCGCGCGCAATCTCGGCGCCCTGCGCACGCAGGCGCTCAAAACGGACCTCGGGCTCAAAGACGGGGACTCCGTCTTTTTCGTCTGCGGCGCGGAAAAGGCGACGACGGCCTTCGCCGCCGCCGCGCGCCTCAAGATCGGCCGCGAACTTTCTCTCACCCGAGAAGAGGCTTTCGCGTTCTGCTGGGTCGTCGATTTCCCGATGTACGAATGGAACGAGGAACTCGGCCGCATCGAATTCAGCCACAACCCGTTTTCGATGCCTCAAGGGGGGATGAAAGCGCTTCTCGAACAGAACCCGCTCGAGATCCTTGCCTACCAGTACGACATCGTCTGCAATGGGGTCGAACTCTCTTCCGGCGCGATCCGCAACCATCGCCCCGACATCATGCTCAAAGCCTTCGCCATCGCCGGTTATGCGGAAGAGGAGGTCGAGGCCCGTTTCGGCGGCATGCTCAACGCCTTGCGTTACGGCGCGCCGCCGCATGGAGGCTCGGCCCCGGGCATCGACCGCATCGTCATGCTGTTGGCCGATACGCCCAACATTCGCGAGGTAGTCGCTTTTCCCATGAACCAGCAGGCCGAGGATCTGCTGATGCAGGCGCCCGCGCCCATTCCCCCCGAACGCCTCAAGGAACTTTCCCTTCGCCTCGATCTGCCGCCGGCGAAAAAGGGGCGGCCGTGACCATTGAAAAACGCGACCCTAAAGGAAAACGACTCCCCTCCCGTTTTGCTTTTGCGCTTCTTTCGGCGGCGATTGTGGTGGCGCTTTCGCCTTCGGCACGCGCCCTGCGGGCGGCGGCGATCGCCCCTCATCGCGCACTTTATTCGCTTTCCTTGGGTAGGGAGAAAAGCGACGCGGGCCTGATCGAGGCCCACGGCAGGATGGAATACGAGTGGGGAGAAAGCTGCGACGGCTGGATCGCCGAGCCGACCTATCGTTTGC
>JAJYIC010000364.1 GCA_021790295.1 Pseudomonadota bacterium
GTTTCCGGGTCGCCCACCCTTTGCCTTTCGAGCATCAGATGCTGGACGCCTTGGCGCGCCATAAGCCGCGCGCGTTCGGCGAGAGGCTTTTCCTCCCAGCCTTCCTGCCGGGCGCAAACCGTGGTCGGGCCGTAACTTTCGGTAAGGCCGTAAAGATGGGTGACGGCAAACCCCATCCTTTCCATCGCCTCGATCACCGCCGAAGGCGGCGCGGCGCCCCCCGTCGCCACTTCGACCCTGTGCTCGAAACGGCGCTTCGCTTCGTCCGGAGCATGAACGAGCATCGAAAGGACGACCGGCGCGCCGCAAAGATGGGTGACGCGATGCTCGGCGATCGCGGCAAAAACCGCTTTCGCCTCGACCCGGCGCAGGCAAACGTGGGTGCCGGCAGCCGCGGTCACCGCCCAGGGATAGGTCCAGCCGTTGCAGTGAAACATCGGCAGGGTCCAAAGGTAGACCGAATCCCGGTCGAGCCCGAATGTGACCGCATTGCCGAAAGCGTTCAAAAAGGCGCCACGGTGATGATAGACGACCCCTTTCGGATTGCCGGTCGTGCCCGAAGTGTAGTTGAGGCTGATCGCCTCCCATTCGTCGTCGGGCAAAAGAGGCGCGAAATCAGGGTCGCCTCCGGCAAGAAAAGCCTCGTAAAGGGTGCCGCCGAGGGAGGAGCTTGCCGTCCCTTCGGCGATCTCGACCACGGGCAATTTGCGGCCGAGCTTTTTCAAGGCTGCGGCGGCGAGAGGGGCGAAATCGCGTTCAGCAATAAGAAGCTTCGCCTCGCCGTGAGAAAGGATGAACGCCAGAGAAGCGGGATCGAGGCGGGTGTTGAGGGCGTTCAACACCGCTCCCGCCATCGGCACGCCGAAATGGGCTTCGAGCATCGCGTGGATGTTCGGGGCGAGCACTGCCACCGTGTCGGCTTTGCCGATGCCGCGCCGGCGCAGAGCATCGGCAAGCCGGCATGAGCGCGCGTAGAATTCCCTGTAGGAAAACCTGAAGGCGCCGTCGATGACGGCGAGCTTTTCCGGGAAGACGGCCGCCGCACGCCGCAGAAAGACGAGCGGGGTCAAAGGCGCGAAGTTCGCCCGGTTTCTTGCGAGATGCGGCGCCTCGTAACGACCTTCGGCCGGCGGCACGGATAAGCCCTTTTCCCTTTCGCCGCCAAATCCTCGATTGCGGCGCGCCCCGCGTCAAGCCCGGCTTATCTTTGCCGAACCCCGGCGCGCCCTGAAGAAAGGGGAGAAAGGAAAAAGGCTATGCCGCCGGGTTTTTCAGCGCTGCTCCGGTCCCTGGCGGAAGAAAGCGTCGGCCGTGCGCCTTTGCGCCGGGGAGAGCCTCGCGTAAAGGGCCTGGAGCGCGGGCAAAAGCCGCCGGAGCCCCTGGAGTTCGGCCCTCGTAAAGCGCAATTCGGCCCGCAGCGCCTGCACCGCATCGGCGTTCTGGTTCGGCGCCGGCATGCCTTGCGCTTCCCGCGCGTTTTCGCGCATGACCGCGGCAAAAGCGTTGAACGCCGGCAGCTGGGAAGCGTTGAGGCGAAGCCGCTGGCGCAGAGAGCCGAGCATCTCGTCGACGCTCGGCGCGCGTTGCGCCCCTTGCCCATAGCCTTGCGGCGGCGTCTGCCGGTATTGGGCGGGAAGGGCCCCGCTCGCCGCGCCCGAGGAGGCGGAAGAAGGGAACGCGGGCGCGGCGGCCGCCGCCACAGACGGGGCCACGACGAGCGCGCCGAGAAAGGCGGCAAGGATCGGTCTACGTTTACTCTTCGATGGCGACATGGTTCGCACTCCTCTCTCGGGCTTTCATCTTCCGCGCCCACGCCAACAAATACGCGCTAGGAACGCCTCCCGTTCCCGTCGGCGGCGCCGCCGGCCTGCATTTTTGCCCAACTGTCGCGCAACGCCACCGTGCGATTGAAACGAAGCGGCCCTTTTGCGTCGCGGCAAAAATAGCCTTGGCGTTCGAACTGCGCGCACTCTGCGGGGGCGAGATCGGCGAGCGCCTGCTCTACGCGGCAGCCTTCGAGGCGTTCCTCAGAGAGCGGGTTGAGATCGCAGAGCGGACCCTCTCCCGCGCCCGGATCCTGCCGCAGAAAAAGCGGAGCCAAAAGCCGCACCTCGGCCGCGAGCGAGGCTTCGGCTGCGACCCAATGGAGGGTGCCACGTACCTTGCGCCCGTCGCCGGCGTTTCCGCCTCGGGTCTCTGGGTCATAGACGCATTTGAGCGCTTCGATCTCGCCCGCGGCATCCTTCACCACCTCTCGGCAGGTAATGAAATAGGCATAACGCAACCTTACCTCGCGCCCGGGGGCGAGGCGGAAAAAGCCTTTCGGCGGCTCTTCGAGGAAATCCTCGCGCTCGATAAAAATCTCGCGCCCGAAAGAGAGAAGCCGCGTTCCGGCGGCGGGATCTTCCGGGTTGTTCAAGGCTTCGAGCCTTTCCTCCCGGCCTTCGGGCCAGTTTTCGATGATCACCCGCAAAGGCCGCAACACGGCCATCCGCCGCGGCGCTCGAGGGTTCAGATGGTCGCGCACCGCATGGTCGAGAAGAGCCGGATCGACGATGCTGCTCGCGCGGGCAACCCCGATCTTGCCGACGAAATCGCGGATCGCGGCGGCAGGGACGCCGCGGCGGCGCAAACCGGCAAGGGTCGGCATGCGCGGATCGTCCCAGCCTTCGACAAGCCCTTGGCGCACAAGTTCGGTGAGGACGCGCTTCGACAGAACCGTATAGCCGAGATTGAGACGGGCGAATTCGTATTGGCGGGGATGGGAGGGCACGTCAAGCTGGTCGATGAACCAGTCGTAAAGGGGCCGGTGGTCCTCGAATTCCATCGTGCACAAAGAATGGGTGATCCCTTCGATCGCATCCGACTGGCCGTGGGCGAAATCATAAGTCGGGTAGATGCACCACTTCCTGCCCGAACGCGGATGAGAGGCGTGAAGGATGCGATAAAGCACGGGATCGCGCAGATTGATGTTGCCTGAAGCCATGTCGATTTTAGCGCGCAAAACGCAAGCGCCT
>JAJYIC010000365.1 GCA_021790295.1 Pseudomonadota bacterium
GACGCGTTCCGGGCATCCACGTCTTCTCAGCCGTCGCCGTGCGTCGAGACGTGGATGGCCGGGTCGAGCCCGGTCACGGGGAGAAGAGAGGCCGTTCCGGCACATTGGGAAAGGCGCCAGCTGCATCATCACGCCGCCTCGGCCGCCATCCGCCGCGCCTTTTCGACCGCCTCTTCGATCGTCCCGACCATGTAAAAGGCCGCCTCCGGCAGATCGTCGTAATCGCCCGCGACGATCCCCTTGAAGCCCCGGATCGTGTCTTCGAGAGTGACGAAAACCCCGGCCACGCCGGTGAACACCTCGGCGACGTGGAAGGGCTGCGAGAGGAAACGCTGGATCTTGCGGGCGCGCGCGACGGTCAGCTTATCCTCTTCGGAAAGCTCGTCCATGCCGAGAATGGCGATGATGTCCTGCAGCGACTTGTAGGTCTGGAGCACCCTTTGGACATCGCGCGCGACGCCGTAATGCTCTTCGCCGACGATCCGCGGGTCGAGCATGCGCGAGGTCGAATCGAGAGGATCGACCGCCGGATAGATGCCGAGCTCGGCGATCTGGCGCGACAAGACCGTGGTGGCGTCGAGATGGGCGAAGGAAGTGGCGGGTGCGGGGTCGGTCAAATCGTCCGCCGGAACATAGATCGCCTGCACCGAGGTGATCGAGCCTTTCTTGGTCGTCGTGATCCGCTCCTGCAAACCGCCCATATCGGTCGCGAGGGTCGGCTGATAGCCGACCGCGGAGGGCATGCGTCCCAAAAGCGCCGAGACTTCCGAGCCCGCTTGCGTAAAGCGGAAGATGTTGTCGATGAAAAGGAGGACGTCCTGGCCCTCCTCGTCGCGGAAATATTCGGCGACCGTAAGCCCCGAAAGGCCGACGCGGGCGCGTGCGCCCGGCGGCTCGTTCATCTGCCCATAGACGAGCGCCGCTTTGGAGCCCGGCCCGTCGCGGGTGATGACCCCGGATTCGATCATCTCGTAATAGAGGTCGTTGCCCTCGCGGGTACGTTCGCCGACGCCGGCAAAGACCGAATAGCCGCCATGGGCTTTGGCGATGTTGTTGATGAGTTCCATGATGATGACGGTCTTGCCGACCCCGGCGCCGCCGAAAAGCCCGACCTTTCCGCCTTTCGCATACGGCTCCAGGAGATCGACGACCTTGATGCCGGTGATGAGGATCTCGGACTCGGTCGATTGATCGACGAATTCCGGAGCGGGCTTGTGGATGGGCGAGCGGCGATTGGTGTTGACGGGGCCGAGCTCATCGACCGGCTCGCCGACGACGTTCAAAATCCGCCCCAGGGTTTCGGGGCCGACCGGCATGGTGATGGGGCCTCCGGTATCGACCACCTCGGTGCCGCGCACGAGTCCGTCCGTCGAATCCATCGCCACGGCGCGCACCGTGCTTTCGCCCAGGTGCTGCGCCACTTCGAGGACCAGAGTGCGGCCTTTGTTGTCGAGCTTTAAAGCGTTGAGGATCGCCGGCAGTTCGCCGTCGAATCGCACATCGACGACCGCGCCGATGACCTGGGTTATGGTGCCGATCGCATTTGTGGCCATGGCGGCAAATTCCTTATCTCGTCCTCGTTCCGGTTGCGCCTGTCGCTTGTCCTTGTGCCGGCCCCTTGCGCTAAAGGGCCTCGGCGCCGGAGATGATCTCGATCAGCTCCTTTGTGATCATCGCTTGGCGCGTGCGGTTATAGAGCAGCGTCAAGCGGTCGATCATCTCGCCCGCATTGCGGGTTGCGCTGTCCATCGCGGTCATGCGCGCGCCTTGCTCGCTCGCCGCGCTTTCGAGCAAGGCGCGATAGACCTGCACGGCGAGATTTTGCGGCAACAATTCGCTCAAGATTTCTTCTTCCGAAGGCTCGAATTCATAGACCGCCCCCGGAGCCGCGGTTTCCGCCGAGACTTCGGGAGGCGGAAAGGGGATCAGTTGTTGGGCGGTGACGATTTGGGTGAGCGCCGAACGGAAGCGATTATAAAGGATCGTGCAAAGATCGAACCCTCCCTCCGCGAAAAGGGAAAGGAGGAGGCGCGCAATCCCTTGCGCGTCTTCGAAAGAAAGGCGGCGGCGGCCGATTTCGGTGAGGCTTTCGACGATGAGGCGGCGGTAGTCGCGCCGCAAGCTGTCGCGGCCTTTGCGCCCTATGGTGAGGACGAGGACTTTTTTGCCTTCGCTTTCGAGAGCGCGGATGCGGCGCCTCGCCTCGCGCAGGATCGAGGCGTTGAAGGCCCCGGCGAGCCCGCGGTCCGAGGTGGTGACGATGAGAAGATGGGTCTCTTCCTTGCCGGTGCCGACGAGCAGAGGCGGCGCCCCGCCCTCTGCCGCCATTCGGCTCGAAAGGGAGCCCAAAACGCGCTCCATCCGCTCGGCGTAAGGGCGCGCCGCTTCGGCCTGCTCTTGCGCCCGGCGCAAACGCGAAGCGGCGACCATCTTCATCGCCGACGTGATCTTTTGCGTCGCCTGAACGCTGCGGATGCGGTTGCGCAGATCCTTGAGGCTCGGCATGTGTTGCGCTCGACCGGGGCTCGCGGTTGATCAGGCGAAGGTCCGGGCGAACTCGGAGGCAAAGGCGTCGAGTTCCTTTTCGCTTTCCCCCGAAAGTGCGCCACTCTCACGGATCGAGGCGAGAAGGTCGGGTCTTTTGGCCCGCAGCTCGGCGAGAAGTCCCGCCTCGTAACGGCTCACATCGGCGACCTCGATGCGATCGAGAAAGCCGCGGGTTCCGGCAAAGATCGCCACCACCTGCTCTTCGACCGCAACCGGGGCGAACTGCGGCTGTTTCAACAATTCGGTAAGGCGGCTGCCGCGGGCGAGAAGGCGCTGGGTTGCCGCGTCGAGATCGGAGGCGAATTGCGCGAAGGCGGCCATCTCGCGGTATTGCGCCAATTCGAGTTTGATGCGGCCGGCGACCTGCTTCATCGCCCGGATCTGCGCCGCCGAACCGACCCGGCTCACCGAAAGCCCGACATTCACGGCCGGGCGTATGCCGCGGTAAAAAAGTTC
>JAJYIC010000018.1:0-6258 GCA_021790295.1 Pseudomonadota bacterium
TCCGTCGCCGGCATCCTCGGCTATTCGGGCCGTCTCGTCGCACCCCAGCTTCTGGCGTCCGAGCTTGGCGCGCGACCCAGCGTCTTTCTCGTCCACGGCACCGAAGACCCGCTTCTTCCTTTCGCTTCTCTTGGCGAAGCAGAAAGGGCGCTCAGCGCACTTGAGGTCCCGGTCGAAACCCTCGCCTGTCCCGGATTGGGTCACGGGATCGACGAGCAAGGGCTCGCCAAAGGCGGCGCCTTTCTCAAACAGGCTTTCGCTGGCTGAGAGAGTGGCCTTGCGACCTGCCGTCGTTGGAAACGAGGCCTCTCCCGGTTACACTCTCGTTCGCCAAAGCCTTTACGGGAAAGGACCGGGGCGCAAGCGATGACGACGGATTTTCGTTTTCGCCGGATAGGAGCCGCATGAGTTCAGGGCCAAATCGCGGTCAGAGGCGAAATCCGCTGCTGCGCGCCCGCTTCGAGGCCGAGCCCGCGCCGAGCATGACCCGCATCAACGCCTCGATCGCGTTCGACAAAAGGCTCTGGGCCGAAGACATCGCGGGCTCGAAAGCGCACTCTGCGATGCTTGTCGCGCAAAAGATCCTTTCGCCCGAAGACGGCGCGGCGATCGCGCAAGGGCTCGAACGCATCGCTCTCGAAATCGAGAACGGGGAGTTTCCCTTTCGCGAGGAGTACGAAGACATCCACATGAATGTCGAGGCGCGGCTTTCCGAACTGATAGGTGCGGCCGCCGGGCGCTTGCACACCGCGCGTTCGCGCAACGACCAGGTGGCCACCGATTTCCGCCTGTGGGTGCGCGCCGCGATCGATCGCCTCGATCTTGCCTTGAAGAGGCTTCAAGAGGCATTGATCGACCGCGCCCTGGAGCAAGCCGCCACCGTCATGCCCGGCTTTACCCATCTGCAGACGGCCCAGCCGGTGACTTTCGGCCATCATTGCCTTGCTTATGTGGAGATGCTCGGACGCGACCGCTCGCGCTTTGCCGATTGCCGCCGGCGCCTCAACGAGTCGCCTCTCGGCGCCGCCGCGCTCGCCGGAACCTCCTTCCCCATCGATCGTGAGGCGACCTCTTCCGCGCTCGGTTTCGACCGCCCTTCGAAAAATTCCATCGACGCCGTTTCGGATCGCGATTTTGCCCTCGAGTTTCTCTCCGCGGCGGCGATTGCCGGGATGCACCTGTCGCGATTTGGCGAAGAGATCGTGATCTGGTCGAGCGAACCTTTTCGCTTTGTCGCCTTGAGCGGCGCCTTTACCACCGGCAGCTCGATCATGCCGCAAAAGCGCAATCCCGACGCCGCCGAACTGGTGCGGGCGAAGGCCGGGCGCCTCAACGGTTCTCTGGTTGCGCTCCTGACGGTGATGAAAGGCCTTCCCCTTGCCTATGGCAAGGACATGCAGGAAGACAAGGTTCCGCTTTTCGAGGCCGCCGACTCGCTCGAACTTTCTCTTGCCGCAACGGAGGGGATGGTGCGCGACATGCGCATCGACGCTGTGCGCCTGCGCCGCGCGGCGGAAGAGGGCTACGCCAACGCGACCGATCTCGCCGATTGGCTGGTGCGCGCTTTGGGCCTCCCTTTCCGGGAAGCGCATGAGCTGACCGGAAGGATCGTTCGCCTGGCCGAAAAGCGCGGGGTCAGCCTCGGCGAATTGCCGCTTTCGGAATTGCAAGCGCTCGCGCCCGCGATTACTTCCGAGATTTATGGCGTCCTCGACATCTCCCGCTCGGTGAGAAGCCGCAAGAGTTTTGGCGGCACCGCGCCCGAAAGGGTGCGCGCGGCCGTCGCCGAGGCGCGCCGGAGGTTTCTCGAATGAAGAAAGCAACCGCCAAGCCGCGCCGCCGCCGCCTTTATGCGGGTGCGGCCTTGTGCCTTGTCCTTTTCGCCCTTGCCCTTTCGGGTTGCGGCAGAAAGGCCGAGCCTTTGCCTCCGGCGAACCAGCCCAACACCTATCCGCGGCCTTATCCGAGTGTCTAACTTTTTTCGCTACGTCGAGGGCGAACTTCATGCGGAAGAGGTCGCGATCGCGCCTCTTGCCGCACGTCTCGGAACGCCCTTTTATCTTTATTCGGCTTCCGCGCTCGCCGCCGCCTACCGCCGTTTTGCCGGCGCCTTCGCACAAGAGCGTCCGCTCGTCTCTTTTGCCCTGAAGGCCAATTCGAACCTTGCCGTCGTCTCGCTTTTTGCCGCTCTCGGGGCGGGCGCCGATGTCGTTTCCGAAGGCGAACTCGCCCGCGCCCTCGCCGCCGGAGTGCCGGCGGAGAAGATCGTCTTTTCCGGGGTGGGGAAAAGGCGCAGCGAACTCGCCGCCGCTCTCGCCGCCGGTATCCGCCAGATCAATGTCGAAAGCTTCTCTGAACTCAACCGCCTTTGCGCTCTCGCAACGGAGATGGGGCGGGTGGCGCCGGTGGCGCTGCGCGTCAACCCGGACGTCGACGCCGCAACCCACGACAAGATTTCGACCGGGCGGAAAAAGGACAAGTTCGGCATCGCCTGGGACGAAGTGATCGAGGCCTATCGCCTTGCCGCCCGCCTCCCGGGATTGGAGCCGGTCGGTCTTGCCCTCCATATCGGCTCGCAGCTTGTCGATCTCGCCCCCTTTCGCCGCGCTTTCGAGCGGCTCAGAGAGCTGTTGCACCGTTTGCGCCAAAGCGGACTTGCCGTTTCCCGTATCGATCTCGGCGGCGGCCTCGGCATCCGCTACAGCGATGAAAAGCCGCCCGATCTTCAAGCCTACGCGGCGCTCGTGCGCGAGATCTTCGGCACCCTCGAGGTTGAACTTTCCTTCGAGCCCGGTCGTTTTCTGTGCGGAGCCGCGGGCCTTCTCGTCGCCCGCGTCGAAACCGTCAAGGAAAGCGCGGGAAAGCGGATCCTCGTCCTCGACGCGGCGATGAACGATCTGATCCGTCCGGCTCTTTACGGGGCCTCGCATGAGATTCTGCCGCTGCGGCAGGCGCTGCGGGAGGAGCCACTTCTTGCCGCAGACGTCGTCGGACCCATCTGCGAATCGGGCGACAGTTTTGCCGAAGGCCGCCCCCTTCCGCCTTTCGCCGAAGGCGATCTTCTCGCCTTCAAGGCGGCGGGTGCCTATGGCGCCGTGATGAGTTCGACCTACAACAGCCGTCCTCTCCTGCCCGAAGTTCTGGTTTCCGGCCGGCGCTTTGCGGTGGTGCGCGCGCGGCAGAGCGTCGCTGAGCTTCTCGCGCTCGACAGCATACCGGAGTGGCTCGGCGAAGCGGCGGAACGCGCGCCCGAGGAGGCGCCGGCGGAAAGGGTCTCGTGAGCGCGAACCCCTTTGCGGGGCGGGTTTCGAGGCGGCTTTATTTTGCCCGGGCGGCGCTTTTCTGGGAGACGGCTTGGCCCGCTTTTGCGCCGGCGGTGGGCGTCGCCGGAGTCTTTATCGTCCTTGCCCTCTTCGATCTTTTGCCTTTGTTGCCGGCGGCTCTTCACGCCGTCGTGCTTTTTCTTTTCGCCCTCGCCTTCGCCCTTGCCGCTTTGAGGGCGGCGCGGGCGCTGCGCCTTCCCGCCGAGACTGAGGCCCGCCGCCGCATCGAAAGGGAAAGCGGACTCCCTCACCGCCCTCTCGAAGCTCTCGCCGACCGCCCTTCGGGGCCATTCGAACCCGCTTCCGCCGAACTCTGGCAGGCGCATCGTCGGCGTATGGCCGCAGCCCTCGTAAGGCTCAAGGTCGGTTGGCCAAAGGCCTCTCTCGCCGCGCGCGACCCGCGGGCGCTCAGGGCGCTTCTCGCGCTTTTGCTTGTGCTCGGCGCGCTCGACGCGGGCGGCGCCTGGCGCGAGCGGGTTTGGCGGGCGCTGGTGCCGAATTTCGCTGCGGGGCCGGCAGAGATCCGGCCGGCTCTCGACATCTGGATCGTGCCTCCCCGTTACACGGGTCTGCCGCCGCGGTTTTTGCACCCGGGCGAGAAAGGCCTCATCCTCGTCCCGATCGGAAGCCGCCTCCTCGCCGAGGTCCACGGCGGCTCCTCGCCGCCCCGCCTTGCCGTCGACGGAAAAAGCCGCCCCTTTGCCGCCGTCGGCAAGACCAACTTCAGGGTTGAGGCAAGGCTCGCAAAAGGCCACGTCCTCAGGGTGATGGAGGGCGGCTCCTCTCTCGGTCTCTGGCGCATCCGCATCCTCCCCGACCGGCCGCCGAAAATCGCCTTCGCCGGGCCGCCCAAAGCGACGCCTCGAGGCTTGCTGCGGATCGATTTTCGCGCCAGCGACGATTACGGGATCGAGGGGGCCGAAGCCGTGATCCGCCCGCTCGGCGCAGGCGCCGGGGAAAAGGCGGTATTGAGGCTGCCGCTGCCGCTTTATGGCGGCAACCCGAAGCGCCTCGCGGCGACCAGCTATTTCGATCTGACCGCGAGCCCTTGGGCCGGCCTTCCGGTCGAAATCCGACTTGCCGCCAGGGACGCCCCGGGCGGCAAAGGCTTGAGCGCGCCCGTTCGCATCAATTTGCCGCAGAGAAGCTTTGAAAACCCGGTGGCGGGCGCGATCGTCGCCTTGCGCAAAAGGCTGATGGCCGAGCCGGGCTCGGCGGAGAGCGTGGCGAAGGCGCTTGGCGCGCTTCTTGCGCGCCCGCAACTTTACCGCGGCGACAGGCTCGTCTTTCTCACTTTGCGCGTCGCCGAAGAGGAACTCCTTACACCGGCGAAAAGGCGGACGGAGGTCGCGGGGCTTTTATGGCAGGCGGCGTTGCGGGTCGAGGAGGGCCGGCTGCCTTTTGCCGAAGCGCGCCTGCGTGCGCTCGAAAAAAGGCTCGCTGAGGCGCTTTCCGGGCATGCGGGCGAAAGACGGATCGATCGCCTGATGCGGCGCCTCGAAAAGGCCGTTCGCGAGGCTTTCGCGGCCATGGCGCAGAACCTCGCGCGCCGCAAGGAAAATGGGAGCGCGCCTTTGCCTTCTTCCCGTCCGATGCTGGAGCGCGATCTCGAACGCCTGATCGAACGGGCGCGCGAACTTGCCGCCAACGGAGATCGCGCCGCGGCGCGCCAGCTCCTCTCCGAACTGAGGGACACGCTCGAAAACATGCGCATGCTGACCCGGGCCGAGCGCCAGGCCCTCCAGAGGGAGGAACGGGCGATGGGCGCCTTGCGCGCGCTGATGAAAGGACAGCAACGCCTTCTCGACAAGAGTTTCCGCGCCGGGCAGAAAGAGGCGGGAGAAGGCGCAAAGCTTGAAGGAGAAGGCCGCAGCGAAAGCGCAATCGCAGAGGCGGCGGAAGAGGAAGCCTTGAAAGCGCGTCTTGGCGCGATCATGCGCGCGCTTAAAGGCAAAAGCTTTCCCTCTTTGGGCCTTGCCCAGGTCGAGATGGGAAGAGCAGCCTCGGCCTTGCGTCTCGGTCAGCCCGGCCGCGCCATAAAGCCGCAAGAAAGGGCGCTCGCCGAATTGGCGGAAGCCGCCCGCCAACTCGCCCGCGCCATGGCGCGCTCCGCGGGCGCAGGCTCTTTCGCCTTGCCGGGGCCTGGCCTCGGCCCTTACGGTAAAGGCGGGAAGGGCGTGCGCGACCCGCGCGGCCGGGAGTTTCCCGGTTATGGCCTTTATGATTCGGGCGAGGTCAAGATCCCGAGCCGAGCGCGGATCAACGAAGCCCGCAAGATCCTCGAAGAGTTGCGCCGGCGCGAGGGCGAGCCGTGGCGCGCGCCGGTCGAACGGCGCTACCTCGACCGCCTCCTCCAGCAATTCTGAAAAGACGAGCGAGCCTTCGTTGATCTGGGTCAACGCCGCCGGCGGGTCCTGCTGTTAGGGCTTGCGGTCCCTATCGGCGCTTGCGCCGCCGCAAAGCCGGACGAGGGTCGGGATGGTCTCGCGCGAGAGGGTAGCGGCGTTATCGCGCCAGGCCGCAAAGGAAGGGCGGCGGCGCGTCGTCATCCTCGGCGCCGCGGGGCGCGATTTCCACAATTTCAACCTTGTCTATCGCGCCGACCCCTCTTGCGAGGTGGTGGCGTTTACGGCGGCGCAGATCCCGGGGATTGCCGGACGGCGATACCCGCCCGAACTCGCCGGCCCTCTTTATCCGCAGGGCATCCCGATCTTCGAAGAGGGAAGGCTCGACGCCCTTTGCCGCAGCCGCAAGATCGACGAGGTGGTTTTTGCCTATAGCGATTTGACCCATCAGGAGGTGATGCATCTCGCCTCGCGCGCTCTTGCGAGCGGGGCTGATTTCACCCTTCTCGGGCCGCGCCGGACGATGCTTTTCTCGCGCCTTCCGGTCATCGCGGTGACGGCGGTGCGCACCGGCTGCGGCAAATCGGCGG
>JAJYIC010000018.1:6268-14840 GCA_021790295.1 Pseudomonadota bacterium
GTCCCATTTGCGCGCGGCCGGGAAAAGGGTCGCGGTGCTGCGCCACCCGATGCCCTATGGCGATCTTTTTCGCGAAAGGGTGCAACGCTTCTCTTCGCTCGCCGACCTCGAAGCCGCAGGCTGCACGATCGAAGAGCACGAGGAATACGAGCCTCACATCGCGCAGGGAAACGTCGTTTTCGCGGGCGTCGATTATGCCGCGATCCTCGAGGCCGCCGAAAACGAGGCCGATCTCATCGTCTGGGACGGGGGCAACAACGATTTTCCTTTTCTGCGCCCCGATCTCACCGTCACAGTCGCGGACGCCTTGCGCCCGAGGCAGGTTGCAACCCATCATCCGGGCGAAACCGTGGCGCGCATGGCCGACGTTTTTGTTCTCAACAAGATCGATTCCGCCTCTGCGCACGACGTCCAAAGCGCAATCGAGGAATTGCGCGCGGTCAACAAAAAGGCGCCGATCGTTCAAGCGGCGTCCCCCGTCCGCCTCGAAGACAAGGCGGCGGTTGCCGGCAAGCGCGTCCTCGTCATCGAAGATGGGCCAACCATCACCCACGGCGGGATGGCTTTCGGCGCCGGTTATGTCGCCGCGGTCAAGGCCGGGGCGGCCGCGGTCCTCGATCCGAGACAGAGCGCCGCGCCCAAGATCGCGGCGGTCTTGCGCCGCTATCCCCACATCGGCAAGGTTCTTCCGGCGATCGGCTACGGCCCCGAAGAGCTCGCGGCCTTGGCGCAAACGGTCAACCGCAGCGCCGCCGAAATCGTGGTTTCGGCAACGCCGGTTGATCTCGCGCGCCTCGTCGCGATCGACAAAAGGATCGTGCGCGCCTTTTACGACTATGCCGAAATCGGCACGCCCTCTCTTTCGCTTTATCTCGACGCCTTTCTCGAACGCCTGCCGCGGGGATAGGGATGCGCCTCGTCGTGGGTCTTGGCGGCAACGCGCTTTTGCGCCGGGGCGAAGCGCCCGCAGCCGAAACCCAAAGACGCAATATCGAAAAGGCGGTTGCGGTCGGGGTCGCCCGTCTTGCCCGCCATGAGCTCGTCGTCACCCACGGCAACGGCCCGCAAATCGGGCTTCTCGCGTTGCAGTCCGTCTCTTTGGCGGCCTCTTTTCCCGCGGCCAAACCGTATCCGCTCGATCTTCTCGGCGCCGAAAGCGAAGGGATGATCGGCTATCTGATCGCTCTTGCGCTGATGAATGCGCTTCCCCGGCGCGAGATCGCGACCCTCCTCACCGAAATCGAGGTCGATCCCGGCGACCCCGCTTTCCGGTCGCCGAAAAAGCCGATCGGGCCCCTTCTCGATGAAGCCGAGGCGCAGCGGGTGGCGGCTTCCAAAGGGTGGAAGATGATGCGCGACGGCTCGGGGTGGCGCCGCGCCGTATCGTCGCCGATGCCGCGCCGCATACGCCAGATCCGCCCGATCGAGCTTTTGCTCGGGGCCGGAGTGATCGTCGTTTGCGCCGGCGGAGGGGGGATCCCGATCGCGGCCGGCAAAGGCGGCGGCTTTTACGGGATCGAAGCGGTGATCGACAAGGACTTCGCTTCGGCCTTGCTGGCCGAGACGCTTAACGCCGATTTTCTGCTGCTTCTGACCGATGTGCGGGCGGTCTGGAGCCGCTGGCCGGCCGCCGACGGAAAACCGATCGGCCGCACGACGCCCTCCGAACTCTCCTCCATTGCTTTCGCCGAAGGCTCTATGGGACCAAAGGTCGAGGCAGCGTGCCGCTTTGTCGAAAGGACGGGGAAGAAAGCCGCGATCGGCGCCGTCGAAGAGGCCGAAGCAATCCTCGAAGGGGCCGCCGGAACCCTTGTCGAGAAATTGCGAAAGGCTTCCCCCCGGCCGCGAATGGGGCGGTCATGAGAAAGATGTCCGACATCGTCAGACACCAGGATGCGCTTGCCTTGCCGCCGACGGCGACGGTAAGGGACGCCTGCCGTCTCATGCGCGAGCGCGAGGTCGGCGCCGTCCTCGTCACCGAAGGCACGCGCCTCGTCGGCATTTTCACCGGTCGCGATGCGGTTTACCGTGTTCTCGCCGAAGGCAGAAGCGCCAGGCGGACAAGGCTTCTCGAGGTGATGACCCCCGACCCCAAAACCATGCCGCCCGACCGTCCGGCGATCGAGGCGTTGCGTCTGATGGAGGACGCGCGCGTCCGCCATCTGCCGATCGTCGAAGAGGGTAATCTCGTCGGCATTGTTTCGCGTTTCGATTTCCGCGGCCTCGAACTCGACCGCCTCGACGAGGAAACCGGGCTGTGGGAGAGGATTTAGATTGAGGCGGCAACGGACGAACGCGCCTGCCGCAAAAGAGCCTGTCCCAAAACGCGTGAGTCACGCCCGCCTTGCCTCACCCCTTAAAGATCGCTTAAGTTTCAGCCCGATTTCGGAACAGAATCATACCGCGCTTCCGCTTCTTTCCTCTCCGCGGAGGTGATTTGGGACAAAGCCTTTTCGATGGACCTGCCGCAGCTCGATCGAGAGAACACCGAACTTGTGACACAGCGAGCCGTTTCGGATCGTGAGCAGAAGATTGCGGTGCTTGTGCTTGGAATGCACCGCAGCGGCACCTCGGCTCTCGCTCTAACTCTCAACTTCCTTGGCCTTCCGATTGGGCGCCATTTGATGTTGTCCGGCGAAACCAATCGGAAGGATTATTTCGAAAACGAGCGGCTGGTTGCGTTCAACAATCGCCTGCTTCAGCAATTCGGATCGCGCTGGGACGACCCCTTGCCGCTGAGGCAGGAATGTTTTTTGTCGCCGACGGCGCAATCAGCCGTCCAGGATCTGGCTGAGATTCTCCGCGCCGAATTTGGAGAAGAGCCGGCGGTCGTCATCAAGGACCCGCGCCTGTGCCGACTCACGCCGATCTGGAAGGAAGCACTGGGGCACGTCAAACGGCGGACTTTCGCGGTCCTTCCACTGCGGCATCCCCTTGAGGTGGCGGCTTCCCTCGAAGCGAACGATTCACTTGCCGAAGCGCCTGCGCTTGCCATATGGCTGCAGCAAGTATTAGCGGCGGAGCGAGACAGCCGGGGTCTCCCGCGCTCCTTTATTCTTTATGATGACCTGTTGCGGGATTGGCGCGGGGTCGCTCGCAAAATGCGCGACACGCTCGGGCTTGAGTGGCCGCGCGATCCCGAAAGCGCCGCCGGAGAGATCGACGCTTTTCTCTCTTCCGAACCGCGCCGCCGCCATTCTGCCCCCGAGGATCTCTCCGCAGAAGACGCGATCAAAGGCTTCTGTTCGCGCGCTTGGGCCGCTCTCTCTTCGCCCGGCGTCAGCCCGGCCGAAGAGGCGGCGCTCGACCAGATAACGCAGGAGCTCACGGCGGCTCTCGACGCGCTTTCTCCCTTGATCGGCGCGCTCCACCGAGACTCGGTTCGGCGCCGCGAGCGAGAGGAAGAACGTGACCCGGAATTTCACCCTCGCCGGCATCCGGAAAAGCCGGCGCGTTCTCAAATCGACCGCTGTCAAGATCGCGAACGCCGGGTTCGGAGCGAAGCCGAACGATATGAACTGGCTTTCGAAACCCCTCAAAAGCGACTTGACGCGCTGCAAGCTCGGATCGACGCGCTGCAAAGACAACTGGACGGCATCCTCTCCTCCACTGTTTGGCGCGCGACCTGGCCGCTTCGCTTCGCGGCCGAACGCCTTCCACGCCCGGCACGGCGGGCGCTTCGCGGCGGGGCAGAGCTTTTATGGTGGACTGCAACGCTTCGCGTGAGAGAAAAACTGGCAGACCGGCGCCGCAGGATTGCCGAGCGGGAAACTCCGCCAGGTCTGTCGAGCGCGGCCGAAAATCGACAAGGCGGGCTCGGAGGCGTCGCGATTACTGAAGCCGCGGCGGTGCCCGCCGATCCAGCCGCTCGCGGGTTTCTCAAAGCAATGGCGGCGCCGACGATTGCGAAGGCGATCGAGCGTCTGAAGCGGTTCCCACTCTTTTCGCTCGAGGACTATCTCCGCCTCAATCCCGATATTGCCGCCGCTCCGATGGATCCGCACGCGCATTTTCTCTGCTTGGGGGCGTTCGAGGGGCGGCGTTGGTGCGGTGAAGATCGCATTGCCCGGAAATTGGGCGAATGCATTTCCGGCGCCAACGGGAATGCGACGCCGGCGGAAACGGGCGTTTCCCCGGCAAGGGAGGACAGCAAGATCGCCGCGCTCGCCGCGCGTTGCCCGCCGGTCGGCATCTACGTCAGTTCGCAGGGCAACATCTTTATGAACGAAATCGCCGTCGATGTGGCGGCCGATCTCGAAAGCCTCGGCGTTAGGGTGAGCCTCGGCGACGAAACCTCCCAAAGCGATCATCGCCCGCCGCTCAGGATCTTCGTGGCCCCCCACGAGTTCTTTCAATTGGGCCGGGGCAGGGAGTGGGTTCGCGAGGATCTCGTTGCGAATTCCTTCATGTTCCAGGTGGAACAGATCCAGACCCAGTGGTACCGGCTTGGCCTGCCTCTCTCTTTCTTGGCGCGGGGGGTGATCGATTTTACCTTCGAGAACGCCGATCTGCTTGGCAGGACCGGGCTTCCCGCCCTCCACTATACGCCCGGGCTGCGACCCGATCCTCCGGCGCTTTTCCCGCAGGACTATTTCCATCCGCTCTTTCAAGTTCTCCCCGCCGCGGCGAAAGCGAAGCCGAACCCCGAGAGCTCCTTTGCCGAGCGCCCTCTCGACATCGCCTTCTCCGGTAACCTGACGCCCCACCGGAGCAGGTTCTTTGCCCGTCACGCCGCCTTTCTGTCGGACTATGAAGCCTATATCCATTGTCCCGTGGGCACGGGCCCTTATACCACCGACCTCGGCGCGGTAATCCGTTTGGCAAACCACGTGCTGGGCCATGCGAAGATCGCCCTCAACATCCATCGGGACGAGTTTCCTTATTTCGAGTGGCAGCGCATTGTCCAGCAGGGAATGCGCGCGGGCAGCGTGGTCGTCTCCGAGCCGTGCCTGCCGCAGCCCGATTTCAAGGCCGGCGTGCACTATTTCGAAGAGGATGGGCAGCACATGCCCGATCTTATCGAATGGCTTTTGCGAACCGAGGAAGGCAGGCGCAACGCCGAGCGGGTGCGCACGAACGTCCAAACGCAAATTGGCGACGAGAAGCGCAAAAGGCAGAACGCGGCGAAGCTTCTCGAATTTTTGCTCCAACCTCGCGCAACCTGAGAGAATGCGGGATTGGCTGGTTCCCCAGTCGTAAAGGGGGGTGTCATGAGGAGGGCTCGGTTCGAAATCCTTTTCGAGCAGGTGAACGATCCGGCGGTCGCCGAGGATACGGTCACGGTCGCCGCCAGCCTCTACAACTGCGCGGAGTTCCTGCCCGAAACTCTCGATTCTATCCGGGCGCAACGCCACACCCCTCTCGACCTTATCGTCGTCGACGACGCGTCGACGGAGGAGTCTTCGGTAGAAGTTGCGCAGGGTTGGTTTGAAGCGCATGCCGACCGCTTTGGTCGCGCGAGCTTATTGCGACACTTGCGCAACCAGGGGGTTGCCCAGGCACATAACACCGCCTTCGAATATGCGCGCAGCGAACTCGTTTTCGTCATCGACCAAGACAATTTGATTTATCCTCGAGCGATCGGGCGTCTTGTCGAAGCGATCAAGGATACCGGATTCGGCGCTGCTTACACCCAGCTCGAAGTCTTCGGTGCCGAGCAAAGGCTCGGAATCGCCGACGTCTTAGACAAGGAATTACTCAAAACCGGCAATTACATCGATGGGATGGCGCTCGTCTCGAAACGGGCGTGGCAAGCCGTGGGGGGCTATACGCACGACGCGTGGGGTTGGGAAGACTTCGACTTCTGGTGCAAATTTGTCGAACAGGGTATTTCCGCAGCCTATGTTCCCGAGATCCTTTGCCGCTATCGCAAGCATCCGAAGTCGATGACCATGACCCTCACTACAACCGAAGCCGCGCGGAAGGCCCTGGTCGTTCAATTCACGTTGCGCCACCCTTGGCTGCAGCTTCCGTGATTCGTTGCAGGGCGAAGCATCCGAGGAGCCATCTGGAAGTCTGGAACCGGCAGGTCGCCGGGTCGGTCGGCTGCGCTGTGAGGGCTGATGCGGCTGGCGCAGGCCCCTCTCCAACTCTGGCGCCCGGAAGGTGGCGCGCCGACCCGATCAAATGCTGTGGTCGAGAACGAGGGGGGAGGCTCTAAGGGCGTCCTCGCCCGGGTCTTGCGCGAATCGAAGAGGCGCATTCATGCGAAATGAATATCTCGTTTTTGGGCAGCCGGCGATCGAAGAGCCTGAGATCGCGGAGGTGGTGGCGAGCCTGCGCGCCGCCTGGCCCGGCACCGGCCCGAAGGTCGCCGAGTTCGAGCGGCGAATGGCGGCGTACAAGGGCTCGCCCTATGCCGTGGCCGTCAGTTCTTGCACGGCGGGCCTGCATCTCGCCTGCGTGGCGCTTGGCATTGGCCCCGGGGACGAGGTCATCGTACCGGCGATGACGTTTGCCGCGACGATCAATTGTGTTGTCCACGCGGGCGCCACGCCGGTGCTGGTGGAGGTCGAACCGGACACGTTCAACATGGACCCACAAGAGGTGCGCCGGGCCGTTTCTGGCCGCACGAAAGCGATTATCCCGGTGCACTTCGCCGGGCGCCCGTGCGACATGGAATCTCTCACCGCGGTTGCGCGGAAAAACGGCTTGAAGATCATCGAAGATTGCGCACACGCGATCGAGACAGAATATTACGGCTGGAAAGCGGGGACGATCGGCGACTGCGGAGTCTTAAGCTTTTACGCCACCAAAAACCTTGTCACCGGCGAAGGCGGCATGGTGTTGACCGGCAACGCGGAGATTGCGTCGCGTGTGAAGATGCTGGCGCTCCACGGAATGTCGCATGATGCGTGGCGGCGTTTTACTGATGACGGATACAAGCATTATGAGGTTGTCGAGATCGGCTTTAAATACAATATGATGGATCTTCAGGCAGCACTCGGTATTCACCAGATAGAACGCGTCGAGGCGTACTGGCAGAGACGTCTCGAGATCTGGACGAGATATGACGCTGCCTTTGCTGATTTGCCCGTTTCACGCCCTGCGCCGTTCGGGAAGGGAGTACGGCACGGTTTGCACTTGTATACCCTGCTAATCGACGAGGCGCACTCCCCGGTCAGCCGCGATGATTTCATAGTCGCGCTTCACGGCCGGAATATCGGGGTCGGAGTACACTACCGCGCGATCCCCGTTCATCCCGTATATCAGGAACGCTTCGGCTGGAGGCCCGAGGATTTCCCGGTTTCCAAGGAAATCGGAGAAAGAACCGTCTCTCTGCCCTTGTCGGCTCGGCTGACCGAAGAGGATGTCGAGGATGTCATCGATGCCGTCCGAGGTGTTCTCGGGCGGCCCGCTGCTGGTGGATAGAACCTGTCGCAAAACGCGTTGACGCCTTGTCGAAGAAAGTCGAGACTCGCCCCCTGCCGATCGCGACCGGCCGAAAGCGGCGAGGAAGGGGCGCGGCGGGAGGCCGTTGGCGAGCGAGTTTTGGAGGAATTGATGCCGAACGATGGAAGGCCCGAGCCGACAATTGCGCACAATGCCCGCAAAGATCCCGAGAAGGGCGCCCTTCAGGGGGTGCGCGTCATCGACCTGACCCAGTTCGAGGCGGGAACCTCCTGCACCGAAACCCTCGCCTGGCTCGGCGCCGAAGTGATCAAGGTCGAAGAGCCGACCAAAGGCGAGCAGGGCCGTGGCGCCTCGACCGACAAGCCCGGCGTCGATTCCCATTACTTCATGCTTCTCAACGCGAACAAATTGAGCGTCACCGCCAATCTGAAACACGACAAGGGGCGCGCGGTTCTTTCCGAACTCATCAAGAAAGGCGATGTCTTTGTCGAAAACTTTGCCCCGGGGGTGATCGAACGTTTGGGATTCGGCTATGAGGCGGTGCGCGCTCTCAATCCGCGCATCATCTATGTCCAGGTCAAAGGGTTCGGTTGGGACGGGCCTTACAAGGACTATCTCGCCTTCGACATGATCGCCCAGGCGACCGGAGGCTCGATATCGATCACCGGCGAGCCCGACGGGCGCCCGATCAAGCCCGGCCCCACGATCGGCGATACGGGAACGGGCCTCCACGCCGCGATCGGCGTCCTCGCGGCCCTTTATCAGCGCCAGTTTACGGGCGAAGGCCAGCACATACGGCTCGCCATGCAGGAATGCGTCATCAATTACGGGCGCATCTCTTATGCCGCGCAATATCTCTGGGGCCACGCCGCGCCGCGCCTCGGCAACCAGAGCATCATGGGCACCAATTCGCCGAGCGAGATTTATCCCTGCAAAGGCGACGGCGCGAACGACTATTGCTACATCTATACCTCGCGCGCCAATCCCCAGCATTGGGAGAGGCTTCTCAAGATCATGGGCCGCGAGGATCTGATCGGCGACCCGCGTTTTACAAGCCCCCAGGAACGCTTCAAAAACCGCCATCTGGTCGACGAGATGATCGCCGGTTGGACCCAGCATCACGGCAAGATCGAGGTGATGAAGCGCCTCGGCGACGCCGGGATTCCCGCCGGCGCCGTCTTCGACACGATGGAATTGTCGAACGATCCCGAACTCAATC
>JAJYIC010000366.1 GCA_021790295.1 Pseudomonadota bacterium
TAAGACATCTTTCAGTTAGGCTCTCCGAGCGCCGGAAGGAAAAGGGGGATGGGGGAAGCGTTGGGGCGCAGGAGCCTCGAAGCGGCGCCGGAGAGCCGGCTTTTTGCCCCTCTCTCCCGCGCTCTTCTGGCCGAAGGGGACCGGCGCCTTTTGTGGCTTCCGGTCGCGTTCGGCGCCGGCATCGGCCTTTATTTCTGGCTCAAGTTCGAGCCGCCTTTGTGGCCGGGGCTTATTTTGGCCGCCGTTGCAATCGCCGCTTTTGCGGCCTTGCCGGGGCAGGCGATCGCGCGCGAAGCCGCGCTCGCCTTGGCGCTTTTCGCCGCCGGCTTTGCGTTGATGCGCTTTGTCGCTTCCGAGACTGCGGCGCCCTCTCTCCACCGCCGTCAGGGCCCGGTCGTCCTTTCGGGTCTTCTGACCGACATCGCCCGCAAAGGAAAAGGCTGGCGCATCGTCCTTGCTCCGGACCCCTCGCCCGCGTTCGCAAAGGGCGAGGAGCCCTCCCGGATCCGCCTTTACATTCCCGCGCGCGGCAAGAGGCTCGAACCCGGAGAGCGCGTGCGCGTCAAGGCCATGCTCTTTCCCGTTCCGGGGCCGGCGCTTCCCGGAGGCTACGATTTCGAGCGCGCGGCCTATTTCGCCCGCATCGGTGCCGTCGGTTTCAGCTATGGAACAGCGCATAGGATCGCCGGGGCCGCGGCAAGCCCTCCGCGCCTTTTCCTGCGGCGCTTGCGCAACCGCCTGACGCGCCGCATCCACAGGGTCCTGCCGGGAGCGGCGGGAGGGGTGGCCTCGGCCCTCATCACCGGCGAACGCGGAGCGATCCCTCTAGACGTGGTCAAGGCCTTCCGCGATTCGGGGCTTTCGCATCTGCTTTCGATCGCCGGGCTTCATTTGGGCCTTGTCGGCGCTTTCGTCTTTTTCGTCCTGCGCGCCTTTCTCGCGCTCATCCCTGCCATCGCCTTGCGCTATCCGATCAAGAAGATCGCCGCAGGGGCCGCGCTCCTCGTTCTTTTCGGCTACCTCCTCATCTCGGGCGCGAGGGTTCCGACCGAGAGGGCCTTTATCATGGACGGCGTCGTCTTTGGCGCGATCCTTCTCGATCGTTTGCGCATATCGATGCGCATCTGCGCGCTCGCCGCCTTTCTCGTTCTCGCGCTGTCTCCGCAAAGCCTCGTCGGAGTGAGCTTCGAGATGTCGTTCGGCGCGGTCGTCGCCCTCATCGCCGTCTACGAAACCTATGGCGCGCGCCTCACAAGCCTTTGGCGCGGCGAAAAGTTATCGCGCCGCCTTTTTTCTTACGGCCTCGGCGTCGTCGTCACGACCCTCCTCGCCACGGCGGGAACCGAGCCCTTTGCCGCCTATGATTTTCACCGCCTCATCCTTTATTCCCCTCTCGGCAACATCCTCGCGGTGCCTTTGAGCGCGCTGTGGACGCTCCCTTGGGGGCTCGTTTCCTCTCTCCTCATGCCTTTCGGTCTCGAGGCATGGGGTCTCATCCCGATGGGCTGGGGGATCGACGCGACGATCCGCATCGCAGAGTTCGCCTCGGCCCTTCCGGGCGACGTCTGGCCTTTGCCGAGGCTTCCCCTTTGGGGCCTTCTCCTCATCGTCTTCGGCGGGCTTTGGCTCGCTTTGTGGCGGGAAAGATGGAGGCTTTGGGGGAGCCCGGCAATCGCCGTCGGCGTTTTGTCGATGTTTCTGACGAGTCCCCCCGACATCGTCATGGCCGACGGCGGGCGCTTTCTCGCGGCAAGGGCGGGGGCGGGCTTCTATTTTGTCGACGCCGGAAGGGGCGAGAAGTTCGAGCGCTCTTATCTCACCGAAGCGACGGGTTCGGCATTAAAAGCCTGGCCCAAAGGGAAGAAAGGCCGTCTCGATTGCAGCGGCTCTCTTTGCTCCTACCGCGCCCACGGCAAGCGGGTCGCGATCGTTCTCGGCAAAGAGGCCCTGCCCCTTCCCTGCGCCCGCTTCGCCGCGGTGGTGGCGCGGGTGCCGGCCGGGTTTCGCTGCCGCAAAAGGATCCCGGTCATCGACCGCATCGACAATGGACGCCAAGGCTCGGTCGCGCTTTGGCTTGGCGGCAGAGGGATCGCGATCGAAAGCGCAAACGGGATGCGCGGCAGCCGCCCTTGGGTTCCCGAGCCTTTGCCGAAAGCCGCCGGCGCTCGCCCGCAAGCTTCGGGGAGGAACTGAAGGCGGCCGCTTTGGCGAAAGGCCCGAAGCTCAAAGGGCGGGCGCGGCGAGCGGCTTCAGGTCGGGGGCGGCGGCGAGAGGCGCTTCGGTCTTTGCCTGCAAGGCCTTAAGATCGAGACCGTCACAGATCTCGCGCACAAGAAGGCCTTCGGGGCCGACGTCGATGACCGCGAGATCGGTATAGATGCGGCGCACGACGCGCGCCGCGGTCAGGGGATAGCGGCAGCGGCGGACAAGGCGGGGCGCGCCCGCCTTTGTCGTGTGCTCGACGAGAACCCGGATCTCCCTGGCGCCGACCGCGAGATCCATCGCCCCTCCGACCCCCGGAGGAAATTTCGGATCGTCGGTCGTCCAGTTGGCGAGGTCGCCCTCGCCCGAAACCTCGAAGGCGCCGAGAAGGGCGAGATCGAGATGGCCGCCGCGGACGATCAGAAAGGAATCGGTGTGATGGGTGTAGCTGCCGCCGGTCAAAAGGGTGACCGGCTGTTTTCCCGCATTGATGAGATCGGGATCGGCCTCGTTGGCTAAGGGCGCGGGCCCTACGCCCAAGATTCCGTTTTCGCTATGAATGATGATCTCGCGCTCGGGCGGAAGATAATCCGAAACGAGGGTCGGAAGGCCGATGCCGAGATTGACGATGGCGCCGTCTTTGAGATCCTGCGCGGCGCGCCATGCGATTTGACGGCGGGTGAGCGGCATTTCGCTCCTCCTCTCAAAAGCGTGGAAGCGCGACCAGGCGATCGATAAAAACTCCGGGCGTGACGACGACCTCGGGGTCGATCTCACCGA
>JAJYIC010000367.1 GCA_021790295.1 Pseudomonadota bacterium
GCTGCTCGGCGGTTGCGCCCTTTGCGACCTTTCCCGCTGCGGCGCAAAAGGGCGAACCCCAAGGGGAACGGGTGGCGATCTGTTATAGCCCTCTCGCAAGCGGCAAAACCGAGGTCGAAAAAGCGGCGCAAGGGGAATGCCCCGCGAATACGCGGGCGATCCGCGTTGCCAGCGATTGGCGGCTCAACTATTGCCCGCTGTTGCTGCCGGCGCGGGTGACCTTTACCTGCGCCGCGAGAAAATAGGCCCTCCGCGGCTCACGCATTAGAGAGGCAAAGAATGGGAGCGCCGCGCCACGAGCTCGGTATCAGATCGTCGCGCCAGGGCATCTTGCGGGCGCCTCGATAACCCAACTGCGTTCTTGGACCAATGGTCGCAAGCTCGGGGAACGACGCCAAAGGAGCTGATCGGAATCGCCGAGCGCGCTTTCGGGTCGCGCTGGAAACGCATCCTAGCCGAAGGCCTCGGCGAGATTGAGGTCGATCGCCGGCGCCGATCGGTCGACGCGCGTGGTCGCCCCGCAGGCGCGTTGCGGACATTGATGGTGAGCGGCGGCAGCGCCGGGCGCGGCGCCGCGGGCAGCGACGCGCGCAT
The DNA here is from genome assembly GCA_021790295.1 of Pseudomonadota bacterium. Lineage (GTDB taxonomy): Bacteria > Pseudomonadota > Alphaproteobacteria > ATCC43930 > CGMCC-115725 > AP-15. The sequence goes on from JAJYIC010000367.1 coordinate 595, forward strand.
CCCCGGGGCGCCCATCCCCTCCTGTGCGGCGCCCCAGGCGCCCATCAGTTCCGCGCCGCCGGGCCTCCAGCCCGAGGGAACCTTCGGCAAGAGGCTTTCGCTGCGCGAGATCGCATCGACGATCGGCTTTATGGCGTGCCAGCCTTCTTCGAAAATCGTTTCGATGCGATCCCAAAGCCTTTCGAGAAAGGCCGCGACCGAGCGCCAATGGAGGATGACAAGCGCGAGGGTTCGCGCGTCATAAGGGCTCACGCATTGTAAGAGACGCGCCCGCAACCCCGCACCTCGTAGCCGCCGAGTTCGACCGCCCGCTCGCGGCAGGGCGGAGAGAGAGCGAAACGCAAAAGCCTTTGCACCGGCTCTTCGAAATAGTCGCGCCGGCGCATCGCAAGGTCGAAGCGTTCGCTTTGGAGAGGAATGAAATCGAGGCCGAACTCGCGCGCGACTGCGGCGATGGCGACTCCGCAATCGGCCTTTCCTTCGCGCACGCGCAGGGCGAGATCCCTCTCCGTCAAAGCCGGGGTCGGGTCGCCCGCGAGATCTTCGTAAGAAAGGCTTTCGCGGTGGAGAAGATGGCGCAAAAGCGCCTGCGCTCCCGCACCTTCCTGGCGGCGCGCGACGCGCAGCTTTTTGATGTCCGCGACCCGGCGCACGCCATAAGGGTTTCCCGGCGCCAGCACGAGACCCTGCTCGCGCTTTGCCCATTCGATGAGAACGATATCGGCAACCCCGCGCAAAAGCGGGAGCGAAGGCGAATTATAGTCCCCGGTTGAGGGATCGATCAGGTGAAGCCCGGCCAAAAGCGCGCGGGCGGACAAGAGCCGGCGCAATCCCTCTTCGCTGCCGCACGCAAAAAGCGCGAGTTCCGAGCCCGATTCGCGCAAGGCCCATTCGAGAAGAGGATCGTGGCTTCCCGCGGCGATCGGCGGAGGCGAGGTGAGCCGCGGCCCTTCGTAGTCGAGGTTCCGGGCCACCCACAGATCGATCAATTCCTTTGGGAACAAGAGCTTGCCGGTGATGTGCGCGCACGGGATTCGGCGCGAGCGGACCAGCTCGTAAATCTTGCGCTCTTTGAGCCGCAGGTAGAGCGCAACCTCTTTGGTGGTGAGGAGCTTCGCCATTTTCATGCACAAAAATGCATTATCTTCCCACTTTATCGCAATGCGCTCTTCATGCAACAATTCGACATGAACCGCCGCAGAAAGGAAAAGGGAGGGCGCGATGAGGAGAAAGACGACCGCGGAAACCGGAAGGGCGCTCGCAACCGCCTTTTTGGGCGCCCTTTTCCTCATTCCGGCAAGCGCGGCCGCGGCGCCGACGCGCCTCAGGGTCCTCGCCGCAGGCACCCTCGCCCGCCCCTTCCGCGAGATCGACGCCCTTTTTTCGCGCCGTCATCAAAATGTCGTGGTCGAGCCTCAGTTCGGCGGCAGCGTCAAGATGGCGCGCGAGATCACCGAACTTCATGAGCCCGCCGACATCATCGCCGTCGCCGACTATTCCGTAATCCCGAAATATCTTTTCGCACAAGGCAGGGGCCCGGCTTATGCGCGCTGGTACGCGGGCTTCGCGCGCAATGCCATCACCTTTGCCTATACGGCAAAAAGCAGATTTGCCGGGCGGATCACCGTAAAGAACTGGTATCGCGTTCTCGCCCGCCGCCATGTCGCGATCGGCCGATCGAATCCGGATACCGACCCTTCGGGCTATCAGACGCTGCAGATGTTGAGCCTTGCCGCAAAATATTATGCGGCGCCGGGACTGGCGGCGCGCATTCTGGCGAACGCCCCCAAACGGAACATGCGCGACACCGAGACCTCGCTCATCTCCGCCTTGGAGCTCGGGGAGATCGATTATCTGGCGATCTATCGTTCGGATTCTCTCCAGCACCGTTTCCGTTATCTAGCGCTGCCGGCGAAGATCGATCTTTCCGATCCCGCTTATGCGGGTTTTTATAAGCGCGCCGTCGTCCAGACCAAAAACGGCGCCGTGTCCGGACGGCCGATCGTCTATGCGGCGACCATCGTCAAAGGCGCGGCGCACCCGAAGCTCGCCGCCCAATATTTGCGCTTGCTGTTCGGGCAGAGAGGCCAGAAGGTGATGGAAAAGAACGGGTTTCTCTCGCTCTCTCCAGCGCCTGCGGAAGGCCTCGAAGCGATGCCCGCCCTTTTGCGGCCTCTCGTCAAACCATGGCCCGGCTCTTAACCCGCATTTCTCAGAGTGAGCATGGGCTGCGCCGTGTCTGGCTGCCGGCAGGGTAGGAGAAGGGCGCGGGGCGATGACCATAGATCGGCCAAGCCGTTCGACGCACGCTGTCGGCATCGAGGCCCGGCCCTTCGGGTCACGGGGCGAGCGG
>JAJYIC010000368.1 GCA_021790295.1 Pseudomonadota bacterium
GGCGCCAGGATCACGAGCCAGATCGCCGGGGTGCGGGCGATCGACTGGTAAATGCCGGAATAAGCCGCGACATAGGCGACGATGCCGGTCAGCGCCAGCCCCGAAGCCATATAGTTGTAGATGCGGAGCATATACTGCCTGAGGCCGACATCGATGCCGACCTCGGCTTCCGCCGACCGCACCGCCCAGCGCGGCTGCGAGCCCAAAGCCATAAAGCCCTCCAAAAGCGACCCACCAAGAGGGGGGTTCCCTCTTGTGCTGCGATATTGGCACAAAGCGGAATCTTTTCAATAAGACCCTTGTCCCCGGCCCGCTCCCCCTTATTCTGGGCGCGGCGAGGCCCGCGATCGGCTCTGCCGGCCGATCTTCGGCCTTGCCGGCGCGCCGGCGCCTTTACCTTCGAAAGTCGCCCTGCCCGATGTTGCGCCTATTTGTCGGCATCGATTTTCCGCCCGAACTCAAACTGACGCTTTCGCTCATCTGTGCCGGGATCCCCGGCGCGCGTTGGGTGGCGAGCGATAATCTTCATCTCACTTTGCGTTTTATCGGCGAGGTCTCGGAAGAGATTGCCGGCGACATCGACGCGGCTCTCTCGCGCCTGCGCGCGCCTTCCTTCCCTCTCGGGCTTTCGGGGATCGGCGTTTTCACCCCGGAAAAACCGCGCGTCTTATGGGTCGGGACCCTGCGCGAGCCGCGCCTTCTCTCCTTGCGGGAAAAGATCGAGACGGCGCTGATCCGCGCCGGCTTGCCACCGGAGACGCGCAGGTTTTCCCCTCACGTCACTCTCGCGCGCCTTTACCGTCCCTCTCTCGATGGGCTTCGGGATTTTCTCGTGCAACACGCTGGTTTTCGCGCCGATCCCTTTCCCGTCTCGCGTTTCAGCCTCGTTGCGAGCTTCCCCACGAAAGCGGGCTCGGTCTATGAAGACGAAGCGGATTATCCGCTCCAGATGTCATAAGGTCGAACCCTTCGGCAGAGCTGAGGAGAGGGCGATGGCTTACTGGCTCTTCAAATCGGAACCCTCCCATTATTCCTGGGAAAACCTCCTTGCCGACGGCCGGACCCGCTGGGACGGAGTGAGGAATGCCGAGGCGCAAAACAACTTGCGGGCGATGCGCGCGGGCGAGCGCGCGTTTTTCTACCACTCGCAGGTGGGCAAGGAGATCGTCGGGGTGGTCGAGGTGGTGAGAAGCTTTTACCCCGACCCAGGCGATCCTTCGGGAAAGCTCGGCATGGTCGACGTCAAACCCGTCACAGCGGCGCCAAAGCCCGTCACTCTGGCCGTGATCAAAGCCAACAAGGAACTTGCGGGGATGTCGCTTTTGAAGAAGCCCAGGCTTTCGGTCGCGCCGGTCAGTGAGCGCGAATGGGCGCTTCTCTCCTCTCTCGCGGGTTTGCCAAGCTGAGAGAGCGGGAAACGCCCGCCCAATTCGCGCTCACGCCGGCTTGGCGCCGCCCGAAGGGGGGGCATCGCGTTCGAGCGCCTTTCTGATGCGCTCTTCCGCCACCTTGATCTCGACCCCTGCGCGTTCCTCTTGCAGGAGCATCGGGGAACGCGAGTCGCGGTCGCCCCAACCCCGGTTCAAGGCCTCGGAGAGTTCGGCAAGAGCGAGATTGGCGACCCTCATCGGCAGATTGAGTTCGCGCCCGAGCGCCGTCGCGAGCGTCATGTCCTTGTGCGCAAGGCGCAAGGCAAAAGCGGCGGGTTCGTATTTCCCCGGCAGGAACTGGTCGATGAGGCCATCGAAGGTGCGGCGGCGGCCGCTCGCGCCGTCGCGCACCGCCTCCCACAACGCCAGAGGCTCGATCCCGGCCTTGACCCCCATCGTAAACATCTCGGCGAGGGCCGTCTGCAAGCAATAGCCGGCGCCGTTGTGGACGAGCTTTGCGACGGAACCGGCGCCGATCGGGCCGACATAACGGGCCCTGTCGCCGATCGCATCGAGAATCTTTTTGCAACGGTTGAAGACCTGCTCGTCGCCTCCGACCCAAAGCGCAAGACGCCCTGTTTGCGCGCCGCGCGGGCCGCCGCTCACCGGGCTGTCGAGCATCGACGCATTCCTTTCGGCAAAAAGGGCGCTGATCCTGCGCACCAGCGTCGGCGAATTGGTCGAAAGATCGAAATAGGCCTTGCCCGCGCCGATCCCGGAAAGGATGCCGTTCTCGCCGAGGGCCACGCTTTCGACTTCGGGGGGCCCCGGAAGCGAAGTAAAGACGATATCCGAAAGGAGGGCGACGGCGCGCGGGTCTTTGGCCCACACCGCCCCTTTGGCGAGGCAAGGTTCGGCCGCCGCGCGCCTCACATCATAAACGACAAGCTCGTACCCGGCCTTGATCAGATTGGCCGACATCCCCGAACCCATCATGCCCAAACCGATAAATCCGATCTTCATGGCGCCCTCCCGCGCATTGCCGGCAATTCTGCCGCTATTCCTGCTGCTCGAACACGTCCTTCGCGACAAGCGCCGCGGTCATTGCCGCCGGCCAGCCGGCGTAAAAGGCGAGATGGGTGATCGCCTCGCCGAGTTCGCTTTTCGAGAGGCCGTTTGCGAGCGCCCTTTGCAGATGGCCCGTGAGCTGCCTTTCACGGCCGAGAGCGATCAAGGCCGCGCAGGTGATGAGGCTGCGGTCGCGCTTCGAAAGCGCCGGCCTTTCCCATACGTCGCCGTAAAGGACCCGTTCGCTCAAATCGATAAGCCCCGGAACGACAGGGCGGACTTGGTCGCGGGCGGAAGAGGGAACTGGCGGCATCTTTCCTCCTTGTTTTCGAGGGGAGCAATCTCGGGGCGACCATAGCCCGCATTTCTACGACTGGACAGGGGCTGCGTCGCGGCGCGAGCGGCCATTCGCCAGGAGAGCGGGAAAGAGCGTAGCCGTGATTACGGTCGAGCCGCAGGGCGACGCAGATGGCCGCTCGCCCCGTGACCCGAAGGGCCGGGCC
>JAJYIC010000019.1 GCA_021790295.1 Pseudomonadota bacterium
TCGAACGCGCGCGCGAGCTTGCCCCCGAGCGCGAGGTCGTCTCGGTCTTTTTCGGCGGCGGCACCCCTTCTTTGATGCCGCCCGAAAGCGTCGCCCTTCTCATCGACCGCGTCGGCCAATTGTGGCCCTCCTCTCCCGCTCTCGAAGTGAGCCTCGAGGCCAACCCCAATTCCGCCGAAAAGGAGCGCTTCCGCGCCTATCGCGAGGCCGGGGTGAACCGGCTTTCGCTCGGCGTTCAGGCGCTCGACGGGGAGGCTTTGAAGTTTCTCGGACGGCGCCACGACAAGGCCGAGGCGATCGCCGCGATCGCCGCGGCGCGCGAGACCTTTGCCCGTTTTTCCTTCGATCTCATCTACGCCCGTCCGGGGCAAAGCGCTTCGGCCTGGCGGCGGGAACTCGGGCAAGCGCTGCTCCTCGCCGGGGACCATCTTTCCCTTTACCAGCTTACGATCGAAGCGGGCACGCCCTTTGCCGCGCTTGCCGCAAAAGGCGCGTTTTCCTTGCCGCAGGAGGACGAGGCCGCCTTTCTTTACGAGTTGACGCAGGAAATTCTCGGCCGCGCGGGGCTGCCGGCTTACGAGATCTCGAACCACGCCCGCCCCGGAGGCGAATGCCGGCACAATCTCGCCTACTGGCGTTATGAGGATTATGTCGGGATCGGACCGGGCGCCGAAGGGCGGATCGGAACAGCGGGAGGCAAATCCGCGACGCGGCAGATAAGAAGCCCCGAAGCCTGGCTCGCCGCCGTCGAGGCCAAGGGAACGGGGCTTGCCGAATTGGTGCCTCTCTCGCGCCGCGAGGTGGTCGAGGAAATGCTGATGATGGGTTTGCGGCTGAGCGAAGGGGTGCCGCGCCAAAGGCTCGAAAGGCTCGCGGGGCGCGGGCTCGAAGCGCTTTTCGGCGGCGCCCTCCTTCCTCTCCTCGACGGAGGGTTTCTCACCCTCGATTGCGAACGCCTCGCCGCGAGCCCCGCCGGAAGAGAGCGCCTCGACGCGCTCCTTACGGCGCTCCTGGCGAAAATGAGCCTCAGTAGCCGAGATTCTCGAAGCTCCGCGGCGCCGCGCTCAAAACCTCTTCCCCTTCGGGCTCGACTTTGAGCACGGCAAGAGCGCGCTCGACGAGGCCGTTGCGGGTGAAGCGAAAAAGACCGTCGACCCCTTTGAAGCCGCGCGGGTCGAGGATGGCGGCGCGCGAGAAAGGCTGCGCGCCTTGGCCTTCGGCGAGGACGGAGGCGAGACCCGCGGCGTCATAGGCCAGAGAGGAAAGGCGCGGCGGCTTATAGCCGTAAACGCGCGCAAAATGGCGCGCAAATCCCCGCCAGCTTTGCGGATCGGGGGCGGCAAACCAGCCGCCGACAAGCGCCCTCTCGCTGCCGGTGCCGGGCTCGTCCCAAAGACCACTGCCGAGGAGCCGGACCCGCCTCGTATCGAGACCGGCCGCCGCCAGATCGCGGGCGATTTTCTTCAGTCTTTCTCCCCCCTCCGGAAGCATCAAGGCATCGAACTTTGGGGCGGCCTGCGCGCCGGCGCCGGCTCCCGCCCCGCCTCCCAAAAGTTCGCCGACGGCCGCGGCAACGCCGCCCTTTTGCGGCGAATAAAACGCGACCCCGAGAACCTCGCCCCCGCTTGTCGAGACCGCCTCGCGCATCGCCCGGACGACGAGATGGCCGTAAGGCGAATCGGGTGCGAGAGCGGCAAAGCGGCGGTAGCCCTGGTCGCGGGCATAGGCGATTTCGCGTATCACCTCTTCGCGCGGGAGAAAGCCGATCAGAAAGACGTTTCCGCCGGCAAGGCCGGTCGCGGTCGAAAACGCGATGACATTGATCCCGGCCTTCTGCGCGACCGGTTCGACCGCCCTCACTTCGCTTTCGAGAAGAGGACCGAGGATGAGTCGCGCCCCCTTTGCGATGACGGCTTTCGCCGCCTTTGACGCCCCTTCGGCGGTTCCTGCGCTGTCGCGCGGCAAAAGCTCTATGCGCTTGCCCCCGCTGTCGAACAAGGCAAGGGAGGCGGCATCGAGCATGGCCTTGCCGAGCTTGCGATTGGGACCAGAAAGGGGAAGGAGAAGTCCGACTTTTGCCGCAGAAGGTGGCGCGGGCGGGGGCGGATAAAAGGGCGCGGGTTGCGCGCGCGGCGGCGGCGCCGCTACCATCGGGGCCGGCCCGCAGCCGGCGAGGACGAGAGTGAGGAGAAGGGCGAAAGCTGAGGCGAACCGCCGGATCGTCAAGCGCGGCAAGGAAAACCTCCGGCATGGGCGGCAGGACCGTGGAGGACCCTAGCGGGCGCGGGCGCGCAAGTAAACCCGGCTGCGGCGAGAAAGGCGCGGCGGCAGAGGAAAAGCCGCTCGCCCCCGGCCTTTATCTCGTCGCGACCCCGATCGGCAATCTCGCCGACGTCACGCTACGCGCCCTTTCGGTTCTCGCGAGCGCCGACCGCATCTGGTGCGAAGACACTCGTGTCACCGCGCGGCTTCTCGCTAGTTACGGGATCCGGAAGAAACCGCTCCAGCCCTACCACGACCACAACGCCGAGCGCGCCCGCCCGGCGATCCTTGCCGCATTGAGAAGAGGAGAGCGCGTGGCGCTCGTCAGCGACGCCGGCACGCCTCTTATTTCGGACCCCGGATATAAGCTCGTGCGCGAGGCGCTCGCCGAAGGGCTTGCGCTTTCCGCGATCCCCGGTCCTTCGGCGGCGCTTGCGGCGCTTCTCGTTTCGGGATTGCCTCCCGACCGTTTTCTTTTCGCCGGCTTTCTGCCGCCGCGGCAAAAAGCGCGCCGGCGCGCGCTTGAGCCTTGGGCGGCGCTTCTCGCAAGCCTCATCTTTTTCGAGTCGACGCCTCGTCTCGGCGAAAGCCTCGCCGATATGGCGGCCGTCTTGGGCGAACGCCCTGCCGCCGTCGCCCGCGAGCTGACAAAGCTTCACGAAGAGGTGAGACGCGGGAAGCTCGGCGAACTGGCGGCTTATTACCGGGAAAAGGGTCCCCCCCGCGGGGAGGCGGTGATCGTCGTCGGCCCGCCTGTTGCCGCCCCGCCCGCGCCCGCCGAGATCGATCTCCGGCTCGAAAAGGCTTTGGCGGCCCTTTCCGTGCGCGAAGCGGCGGCAAGGATCGCGGTCGAAACGGGGCTTCCCCGCGCCGCTATTTATCGCCGCGCCCTTGATTTGAAACGCGCGAAAGAGGGCGGGGATGAGCCCGGGGCCTAAATCGCGGGGCCGCAACTTGCAGCGCCGGCGGCGCGCCTTGCGCCGCGGCCGCGCCGCCGAGTGGCTGGCGCTTTGGCATTTGCGCCTCAAGGGCTGGAGCATCCTCGCGCGGCGCTGGCGCTCGCCCCAAGGAGAGATCGATATTCTCGCGCGCAAAGGGGGGGTCCTCGCCGTGGTCGAGGTCAAGGCGCGCCGAGACCTCGAGACGGCGGCTTTTTCTTTGGCGACGCGGCAGAGAGGGCGCATCCTGCGCGCCGCCCAATCCTTTCTCCAGGGACGCCCGGAGCTTGCCGGGCTCGATTTGCGATTCGATGTGATCCTTCTCGCTCCGTGGCGGCCTCCCCTTCATATCGAAGGCGCCTGGCGCGCCGACGAGCCGCCCTGACCTCTGCGCCGGAGCCGATTCGCGCGGGTCAAGCCTCTGTCGCCGCAACGAATTGCCGCAAGAGGGGAAAGTCTTCGCGGCTTGCCGCCGAAGACCACTCTCGCGCGGGAAGAGCGGGTGTTGGAAAAGGGGCGCAGTCGAGGGAGAATAAGAGAGTGTATCTCTCACGGGGGGTGAGACGGTGTCAAACGGGCGTTCCTTCCTTTATTTTTCGATCGCGCTCGGTTTGCCCATTCTGCTCGACGGCTGCGTCGGGATCGTCGTCGGAGGCGCCGTCGCCGGCAGCGCCGCGGGGGGTTATGTCGCCGGGCAGGAGCGAGGCGTTACCGGAGAATTCGACGACGCCCGCACCAAGACCGACATCGAGTTGGCGCTTGCCGCCTTGACCCCGCCTTTGCCGGCGGCGGTCGGGGTCAATGTTTACGAAGGCCGCACGCTTCTGACCGGCACCGCTTCGACGCGGCAGGCGAAAGAAGAGGCTGCCGATACGGCGCGCCGGGTCGCCGGCGTCAAGGCCCTTTACAACGAGATCGAAGTGCGCCCGCCCGAAAGCATCTGGGCCGAGGCAAGAGATAGCTGGATCTCGACCGAGTTGCGCTCCGATCTCACCTTCGACCGGGAAATCCGCTCTCTCAATTACACGGTCAAGACCGTCGACGGGGCGGTGTATCTTCTCGGCTCGGCGCGCACGAAGGGCGAACTCGATCGCGCCGCCGCCTGGGCGCGGAATATTGCGGGAGTGAGGCGGGTCGTCTCGTTTGTCGAGATCCGCCCCGGCGCCTCGTTGGCGCAAGAGGGGCCGCCCGCGGCGGCAAAGGCTCCCTCGCCTGCGACCTCGCCGCCGCCGGCCGAGCCGGCCGCGCCGATCGAGATCCACAAACTTTCTTCGCTTTGAGCCCGCCCGCTTGAAGCGCCCGCGCCCGCGCCCGCAGAAAGGCGGGCGCCAAGTGTTCGACCGCGCGCGACGACCCTTGCGCCCTGACGGAGGGCGGCTTCTCGGTTATCTTTCAATGCGGCAGATCGGGAGGCCGGAATGGGGCTTAGAGTTGCGATCCAGATGGATCCGATCGAAAGGGTCAACATCGACACCGATACGACTTTCGCCCTTGCGCTCGAAGCCCAGGCGCGCGGGCATGCGCTCTCTCATTACCTGCCGGAGGCGCTTTCCTGGCGGGAGGGCCGCGTTTACGCTCGAGGCCGCAGCCTCGAAGTTTTCCGCAAAAAAGACCAGCACTGCCGTTCCGGCGAATTCCGGGAACTCGACCTCGCAGGGTTCGACGTGATCCTGATCCGCCAGGATCCCCCTTTCGACATGGCCTACATCACCTCCACCCATCTCCTCGAACTTTTGCCGGACAAAGGGCCGCTCGTCGTCAACGACCCGGGCGCGGTCCGCAACGCTCCGGAAAAGCTTTTTGTTCTCCGCTTCGAGGAGCTGATGCCGCCGACCCTCGTCACGCGCAGCCGAGAGGAGGTGCGCGAGTTCTGGAAGGAGCACGGCGAGATCGTCTTGAAACCGCTTTTCGGCGCCGGCGGAGCGGGCGTCTTCCATCTGCGGCAGGGCGACGAAAACCTCACCGCTCTCCTCGAACTTTACGAGACGATCCAGCGCGAGCCGGTGATGGTGCAGCGTTATCTCCCCGAAATCCGGGAGGGCGACAAACGCATCATCCTCATCGAAGGCGAGCCCAAAGGCGCGGTGATGAGGGTTCCGCCCGAAGGCGAAGCGCGCGCCAACCTCCATGTCGGAGGCCGCGCGGCGAGAACCGTCCTCTCGCCCCGCGACCGCGAAATCTGCGCCGCGATCGGTCCCTCTTTGCGCAAAGAGGGCCTGTTATTTGTCGGCATCGACGTCATCGGCGACTTTCTCACCGAGATCAACGTGACCTCGCCGACCGGCATCCAGGAGATCGCCCGCCTCGAAGGGCTGGATTTGGCGCCCTTCGTTTGGGACGCGATCGAAGCGCGCGTCGCCGCCCGGCGCCGGGAGTGATTCGTCTTTCTCAGAAAGGCCCTTCGGCGCGCCCGGCGCGCAGGACGAAGTGGTAAGAAAGCGCTGCCAGAGGCTCGGCCCGCAACCCGAAAGAGGCGAGGCGCAGGACCGCCTCGGCCGCGGTATAAACATGAGCGCCGGGCGGGCCGACCGGGCGCTCGACGGCGCCATCCCAGTCGACAAAAAGGATAAAGCCCTGCGGCTTCAAAAGCCCGGCCATCTGCCGCAACGCCTCCTCGTCGAGCTCGTGCAAGACGTTGACCGCGAGGATGCGATCGGCGCTCGCCGCGAGGGCGGCCATTTCACCCGTCAGCATCGGCCGCAAATTGTCGAGCCTTTGGGCCGCAGGCTTGCCCCTCAGCAAGGCGAGCATCCTCTCTTCCCGGTCGAGCGCGATCACCGTCAGATCGGGACGGCTTTCGGCAAGAGGGATCGCAAAGGCTCCCGTCCCCGTCCCGAAATCGACGACGAGGGAGGCGGCGGGAGCCTCGAGAAGCGCGAAGATGCGCGCCGGCGGCAGATAGTCGAAACGCTCCGGCTCGTCGAGGATCGCCGCGCGCTCGGGATCGAAGGCCCGCGGCTGCTTTGCGCCATGCCCGTGATGGGCATCGACGCCGCGGTCTCGATGCCTTTCCTCTCGATCCTCGGGTTTGGCGTTCATTAGGTTCCTCTTCTCGATCCGCTTTTGCCGACGGGGCGATAAGGACGCTCTAGAAACGCGGCCCCGAACACGGTTTTCGCCGCGCCGCGGCCACGACGATTACTCAGACAGCCTCCAAAGCTGATGCCTTGCCTTACCGTTGGCAAATGATTTCGCGGCGGCCGGATCGCCGGATCGAGAAGCTACAGGCGGTGGTATACCAGCGTTTCTGCAAGTCTGCCATGCTCCAGGCGCATTCTATTGCCGCCTGCGAAACGGGTTACGCTCGCTTACGCCCGGCACAAAGGGGCGGCGCCGCAATCGATAAAAAACTAAGGAGGGACGCCGATGCTGGCCTGGTTTAGGGAGCTCAACAGCAAAGAAAAGCAGGCGATGGGAGCCTGCTTTGGCGGCTGGACGCTCGATTCCTTCGACCTCAACATGTACAGTTTTGTCATCCCGTCGGTGATCGCCGCCTGGGCCTTGACAAAAGGCGAAGCCGGGGTCATCGGCACCGTCACCCTTTTCGTCTCCTCGGTTGGAGGCTGGTTTGCGGGCGCCCTCGCCGACCGTTTCGGCCGCGTGCGCATGCTTCAGCTGATGATCCTGTGGTATGCGGTTTTCACTTTCCTTTGCGCCTTTGCCCAGAATTTCGAGCAGCTTTTCATCCTGCGCGCCTTGCACGGGTTCGGTTTTGGCGGCGAGTGGGCGGCGGGGGCGGTGCTGATGGGCGAGGTCATCCGCGACAAGTATCGCGGGCGCGGCGTCGGCATGGTGCAAACCGGCTGGGCAGTCGGCTGGGGCCTTTCGGCGATCGTCTATACGCTTCTTTATGCGCTTCTGCCGGAGGCGATCGCCTGGCGCGCGCTTTTCGCGGTCGGTCTTTTGCCCGGGCTTCTCGTTTTCTGGATCCGCCGTCATATCGAGGAATCGCCGATTTTTCTCGAAAGGCGCCGGCAAAAGCCCGCTCTCGGCGCCGCTCATGTGTTTTCGGCTTTCCGCAGGGACCATCTTTGGACCACCATCAAGATCACGGTCATGGTTTCGGGCGCACAAGGCGCCGGTTACGCCGTCGGCATCTGGATGCCCGAATATCTGCGCACGGTGCGCCACATTTCGGCGACGGGGACCGGAGGGTTTCTTCTGGTCCAGATCCTGGGAGCCTTGATCGGTTTTCTCATCGGCACGTATCTCTCCGACATCATCGGCCGCAAGTGGACTTTCTTATGGTCGGCGATTCTGACCCTGATCATGATTCCGATTTTCATGTTTGCGCCGATCAACAATTTCGGCCTTCTGCTTCTCGGCATTCCGCTCAACATCGCCATTCTGATGAAATTTCCGCCAATGGGGCCGTTTATGACCGAGCTTTACCCGACCGACGTGCGCGGTACAGGGCAAGGCTTTTGCTACAATGCCGGGCGAGCGGTCGGCGCCCTATTCCCGGCGGCGGTCGGCTTTCTTGCGCAAAGGCTTCCGCTCGGCTCCGCGATCGTGGTTTTCGGGGTTGCGGCTTCGGCTTTGATGATCGTGCCTTTGCTCTTTCTTCCGGAAACCCGCGGGCGCGCTCTCGAAGAACTCGAAGCGGCGCCCGTTCCGGCCGGGGCGGGGCGTCCTCTCACGGCCGATTGACCCGCCTCTCTCAAAGGGGGCGCGGGCGAGAAGCGCGGCGTTCAGTCAAGGGAAAAGCGCGCGCGCTCCGAGCCCTGTCGCTTCGGGAAGGCCGAGCATCGCGTTCATGTTCTGGATCGCCTGCCCCGAAGCCCCTTTGACAAGGTTGTCGATGGCGCTGATGAGGATCGCGCGGCCGGGCAGGCGATCGCGCGAAAGCCCGATAAGGCAGAGATTGGTGCCGCGCACATGCTGCGTCGCGGGCAGGCTTCCCTCCGGCAAGACGCGGACAAAGGGCTCGTCCTTATAGCGTTTTTCGAGCAGAGCGCGGAGATCCCGGACCCCCGCCGCCGCCTCGAGGCGGACGTAGATCGAAGCAAGGATGCCGCGGTTCATCGGCAAAAGATGCGGGGTGAAATTGACGATTACCTTCTTCCCGGCGGCCTTGCCGAGGCCTTGCTCGATCTCCGGCGCGTGGCGGTGGGAGGCGAGCGCATAAGCGTGGACGCCTTCGGCGACCTCGCAAAAAAGGCTCTCTTCCTTGGCCGAACGCCCGGCGCCGCTGACCCCCGATTTGGCGTCGATGATGATGTCGTCGCTTGCGATCAGTCCCTCTTCCAGAAGCGGGATCAGAGGCAGTTGCGAAGTGGTCGGATAACAGCCGGGGTTGGCGACAAGGCGCGCCTGCCGCACCTCTTCGCGCGCGATTTCGGTCAACCCGTAGACGGCCTCCTTTTGGAGTAGGGGGGCGCGGTGCGCGTGTCCGTACCACTCTTCATAGGTGGCGCAATCGGCAAGACGGAAATCGGCGGAAAGATCGATCACCTTGAGGAAGCGCGGGAGAGCGGCGATCACTTCCTGCGTCGTCCCATGAGGCAAGGCGCAAAAGACGAGATCGAGCGCTTTCCAGTCGATCTCTTCGAGGCTTTTGAGATCGGGCAGCCCTTCGCCCGCGAGATGCGGGAAAACCGCGCCGATCGGTTTGCCGGCATGGCGGTCGGCGGTCAAGGCCGCGATCTCCGCGCGCGGATGGTGGCGCAAAAGGCGCAACAGTTCGGCCCCCGTGTAGCCGCTTGCCCCGAGAATGCCGATCCGCAGCTTTTCCGCCCTGACCATCGCCGACCTCGTCCGAATCCCCGCCCTCTTTCGCTTGCCATTTCCCCCTAGTGGTCCGATGCAAACGCTTGGCTCCCAAGCGTTTCGTGAATCGGCCCACCAGATCAAAATGTTGGTGGTGCGATGCCAACGGATGAGAGTCATCCGTTGGCATCGCACCACTAGCGCAGTTGCGCGCCCTCTGCAAAGCAGTTTTGCCGCGGCGAAGCGCGCCTTCGGCGACTTGCCGATTGGGGCTGCGCCCGCTCTGCGCTATGGTCGGCGAAAAGCAGCAAAGGGATGGAAAGAGATGGAACAGAATGCCGCGCCTTTAAGCTGTCTTGCCGGAATTCGCGTTCTCGATCTCACACAATTCGAGGCCGGCCCCTCCTGCACAGAGGCGCTTGCCTGGCTTGGCGCCGAAGTCGTCAAGGTCGAAAATCCGAAAACCGGCGAGCCTGGGCGCAGCGCCTTCGCACACGGCCCCGGACGCCCGGATTCGTTCTACTTTTTCGAATTCGACGCCAACAAGAAATCGGTCACGATCGATCTCAAAAGCGAACAAGGCCTGTCCCTCGTCAAGGAGATGGCAAAGCGCGCCGACGTCATGATCGAAAACATGGCGCCGGGCACGATCGAGCGTTTGGGGCTCGGCTACGGGGTGATCCGCTCTCTCAATCCCGGCATCGTTTACGCACAGGTCAAAGGCTTCGGCGAAGGCAGCCCTTACGAAAAAAACCTCGCTTTCGACATGATCGCGCAAGCCTGCGGCGGCACCATGAGCATCACCGGCGAGCCCGACAGGCCTCCGGTCAAGCCCGGCCCCTCTTTGGCCGACACCGGCACCGGGATGCTGATGGCGATCAGCATCTTGGGCGCGCTTTACGAAAGGCGGGCGAGCGGGCGCGGAAGGCGCCTCGAGGTGGCGATGCAGGACGCGATGCTGCATTACATACGCATCGCCTTCCAGCATCAGGCCGTCACCGGCGAGGCGGCGAAACGCAACGGCGCCGGCACGGCCGCGAACACCCCGCCCCCTTGCGGCATCTATCCCTGCGCGCCGGGCGGGGCCAATGATTACGTCTATATTTTCGCCCGCCAGATCGACCACTGGCACCGCCTTTTGAAAGCGATCGGCCGCGAGGAATTGTTGGGCGACCCGCGTTTCGAGACCGTCGAGGCGAGACGGGAGCACCGCGCCGAGGTCGATAGGATGATCACCGAGTGGACAGGGCGCCGCGACAAATACGAAGCGATGCGCGCGATCGGCGCGGCCGGAGTGCCGGCGGGCGCGGTTCTCGACACGATGGAATTGATGAACGAACCGAGCTTCGAGCGGCGCGGCATCCTGCAAGTCGTCGACCACCCTTCGGGGCCTTACAAGATGCCGGCTTGGCCGGTTCGTTTCGACGGCCTTCCGCCAAGGCTCGCTCCGGCTCCTCTTCTCGGCCAGCATAATGCCGAAGTGTTCGCTTCCTGGCTCGGGATGAGCGCCGCCGATGTCGAGGCCTTGCGCGGAAAGGGAACGATCTGACCCGCCGCAACAGAGAAAGCGAAACGACTGCAAAGGAGTGAGAGGAAATGGCCGAGATCACCGGCTATCAAATTCTCGCGCGATGCCTCAAAGCCGAAGGCGTCAAGGACATCTTCTTTCTGATGGGAGGGCCGATGCTCGATGCGGAGACCTCCTGCATCAAGGAAGGGATCCGCATGATCGACACCCGCCACGAACAGGGCGCGGCTTATATGGCGCAAGCCTATTCCCGCGTCACCCAGGGCCCCGGGGTGTGCATGGCGGCAAGCGGCCCGGGGGCGCTCAATCTTTCGACCGGCCTAGCGAATGCCCTGATCGACTGCTGCCCGGTCGTCGCCATCGGCGGTTCGAGCCCGATCGGCCAGTTCGGGCGCCAGGTCTTTCAGGAAATCGACCAGGTGACGGCGCTTAGAGGCTGGGTCAAGCACGCCGATCGCGTCCACAATCTGAAGCGCGTCCCGCAACAGGTCAATTTCGCCTTTCAGACGGCGACCGGCGGCAAGCCCGGCCCCGTCTATCTCGATTTCCCGGGCGATATGCTTTACGCCAAGATCGCGGAGGCAGAGGTCGATTGGAGCTATGCCGGGCGGCCGCTTTTGCACGCGCGGCCTTACGCCGAGCCGAAGGCGATCGCGGCTCTCGTCGATGCCATCGGCAAGGCGACAAGGCCGATCCTTTGCTCCGGAAGCGGGGTCCTCTGGTCGAAGGCCTGGGAGGAGATGAAGGCTTTTGTCGAAAAGGCCGGGATCCCCTTTTATACGACCCCGCAAGGGCGCGGCGTCATCCCCGACGACCACCCCTATTCCTATCTCTCGATGCGTTCGAGCGCTTTTCGCGAAGCCGATCTCATCATCATCCTCGGCACCCGGACGAATTACGTCATCGGCCATGCCGCGCCGCCGCGTTTCAACAGCGAGGCCACGATCGCGCGCATCGACATCGATCCGGTGGAACTCGGTTGCTCGGCGCGACCGGTTCACATCCCCCTCGTCGGCGATTGCAAATCGGTCTTGCAGCAGCTTCTCGAAGCCGTCGACGGCAAGGCGAGCGAGCGCTTTCTCCCGTGGCGCAAAAAGCTTGCGGAAGGCGAATTGGCCAAGCGCACGCGCGCCGGAAGCAATTATCCGACCGACGGCGACATCCATCCGCTTCGGCTTTGCGAAGAGGTCAAGAATTTTATCAAGCGCGAGGCGATCCTCTGCGTCGACGGCCAGGAGATCTTGAATTACGGGCGCCAGACGATCCCCACCTACGCGCCCGGTCACCGCCTCAATTCAGGGCCTTTCGGCACGATGGGTGTGGGTCTTCCTTTTGCCGTCGGCGCGAAAGCCGCCAAACCCCAAACTCAGGTCGTCTGCCTCCACGGCGACGGTTCTTTCGGCCAGAACGCCATGGAACTCGACACCGCGGTGCGCCACAAGCTGCCGCTTCTCTGCATCGTTAGCCTCAACGGCGGCTGGACGGCCGACCCCGAACGCGACAAGCCCGGACGCAATCTCGGCTACACCCGTTACGACAAGATGGCCGAGGGTCTCGGCTGTTACGGCGAATATGTCGAAAACCCCGAAGAGATCCGTCCGGCTTTGGAACGGGCGCAAAAAAAGGTGGAGGAGGGGCGGGTCGCGCTCGTCAACGTCAAGACCGATTACCGCGCCCGCGCCCAGACCGTGCGTTTTTCGAGCTACGAGACCTGAGCGCCGCCGCCGGCGCTTTCGCGCCCTTTCCCTCTTGGCCGCGCCGGGCGAACGCGAGCCGCGCGCTCAGGAAAGAGCTTTTTGCGCTTCGAGATCGTCTTCGATAAAGGCTTCGACCGCCTCCTCGATCCCTTTGTCGGCGACAAAACCGAGCGAGAGAGCGCGCTCTGCCGAAAGCCTTTGCGGCCAGCTCGAAACGATTCTTTCGATGGCGCCGTCGCGCTTCCAGAGGATATGGCGGTAGGCCTTTTCGCCCCCGGCGCGCCGCACCGCTTCTCCGATCTCGCCGACCGAGACCGAAAATCCCGGAAGCTGCAAAGAACGGCGGTCGAGAACGCTGCTTTCCGGGAGATCATAGGCGTGAATGAGAGCCCTGACGACGCGGCGCGGAGAGATGAGCGCCATCACCGTCTCTTTGCCGACCGGGCAGACGGCGTCCTTCCCCGAAAGAGGTTCGCGGATCATCGAGGAGGCAAAGCTCGAAGCGGCGCGGTTCGGGCGGCCCGGCCTTACGACCACGGTCGGGAGGCGCAACGCCCGCCCGTCGACATATCCCTTGCGGCTGTAATCGGCGAGGAGAAGCTCTGCGATCGCCTTTTGCGTGCCGTAAGAACTTTGCGGGGAAAGCGCCACGTCTTCGCCGACGGAAGGGGGAAGCCGGCCGCCGTAAACCGCCAGAGAACTGGCGAAAACAAGGCGCGGGGGAACCTCGAGGGCGCGGCAGGCGTCGAGAAGGCACAAAGTTCCGCAAAGATTGACCCGGTAACCCTGATCGGTGTCGCTTTCGGCCTCGGCGCTGACGATCGCGGCGAGATGAAAGACGGCCGCGGTCCCCGGAGCGATGAGACGGGCAAGGGTTCGAGGGTCGGCGATGTCGCCCTTCAAGACCTCGACCCTGCGGTCTTCCGCCAAGGGGCCGGCCACAGGCGCATTGTCGAAAAGAACGAGAGAGGAGATCGTCCGTTCCGCGCCTTCGCGGTCGCAAAGCCTGCCGCGTTCGAGAAGAGCGCGGGCGAGGCGCTGCCCGAGAAAGCCCCCGCCACCGGTAACGACGACGCGCATTCCCGCTCTCACTTCGCTCCGATGCCGTAACGTCTGGCCCAAAGGAGGCCCGCTTCGGTCTCTCCTTTCGGTTTGTATTCGCAGCCGACCCAACCCCTATAGCCGACTTCGTCGAGAAGATCGAAAAGGAAGGGATAATGAATTTCGCCGACGTCGGGTTCATTGCGCCCAGGGTTGCCGGCGATCTGAACATGCGCGTAATGCCCGGCCAGAGCGCGGATCTTGTGAGACAGATCGCCTTCCATGATCTGCGCGTGATAGAGGTCGAGCTGCACTTTCAGATTCTTGTGGCCGACGCGCGCGATCACCGCCATCGCCTCTTTTGTCGTATTGAGGAAATAGCCGGGCATGTCGCGCGTGTTGATCGGCTCTATGACGAGCGTCACCCCCTCTTTGGCGAGAGTTTCGGCGGCAAAATGGAGATTTTCGGCATAGGTGCTCTCCAGCTCCTCGCGCTTCCCGTTTAGGGGCGCAATTCCGGCCATCGCGTGGAGGGTGCGGCAACCCAGAGCTTCGGCGTAACCGAGGGCGAGGGCCACTCCTTGCCGGAACTCCTTCTCGCGCCCCGGCAAGGCGGCAAGGCCGCGCTCGCCTTTCTCCCAATCGCCGGGAGGCATGTTGAAAAGAGCCTGGGAAAGCCCGTTGGCGCGAAGACGCTCGGCGATCCTTTCGCGGGGAAAGTCGTAAGGGAAAAGATACTCGACCGCCTTGAAGCCGCAGCGCGCCGCCGCCTCGAAACGCTCGAGAAACGCCTTCTCTCCGAACTGGAAGCTCAGATTTGCGGCGAAATTCGGCATGGCGCATCCTCCTTCGAAGCGTTCTCCAGTCTTTTCCCGCAAGGCGGCGAAGACAAGGCCGCAAAGGCCGCAGGCCCGCCCTTCGGAAGACCGCCCTTTGCAACAAAAGCGCGCGGCCGCTACTCTCTGCCGGATTTCGAGGCCCGGAGGGCTCGATGGGCGTGCTTTTGGGCGCGATCGCCGACGATTTCACCGGCGCCACCGATCTTTGCAACACCCTTCAGCGCCGCGGCATGAGGACGGTGCAGTTGATCGGCGTGCCCCCAAAGGGCGCGAGCGCGCCCGAGGCCGAAGCCTTCGTCATCGCCCTCAAGACGCGAACGGTTGCCGCGGCCGAGGCCGTCAGAAAGAGCCTCGACGCGCTCGCCTTTCTCCAGGCGGCGGGGGCGCGCCAGATCTTTTTCAAATACTGCTTCGAGCAGTATTTGAAAA
>JAJYIC010000369.1 GCA_021790295.1 Pseudomonadota bacterium
TCTTCTAATTCTTCTCGTAATTCTCGGCGACAAAGCGGTCGAGAAGGCGAAGGCCGAAAGCGGTTGCGCCTCTCGGAACCGTCGCGGCGTCCTTTTTCGACCAGGCGACCCCGGCGATGTCGAGATGCGCCCAGGGCACGCCGGCGACAAACCGCTGCAGGAATTGCGCGCCGATGATGCTCCCGGCGTCGCGGCCGCCGGCGATGTTTTTGACGTCTGCGGCCTCGCTGTCGATTTCGCGGTCGTAGCTTTCGCCGAGAGGAAGGCGCCAGACTTCTTCGCCGACCGCTTTGCCCGCGGCGAGAAGGCGCGAAGCCAGTTCATCGTCGTTCGAGAAAAGGCCCGCCCGATCGTGCCCCAAAGCGACGACGACCGCCCCCGTCAAGGTGGCGAGATCGATCATCAGGCGCGGCTTGAAACGGTCCTGGCAATAGGAAAGGGCGTCGGCGAGGACAAGCCGCCCTTCGGCGTCGGTGTTGATCACCTCGATCGTCTGCCCGCTAAAAGAGCGGACGATGTCGCCGGGGCGCTGGGCTTGTCCCGAAGGCATGTTTTCGACGAGACCGGCGACGCCGACGGCGTTGACTTTGGCGCGGCGCGCGGCAAAGAGGCGCAAAAGCCCGATCGTCACCGCGGCCCCCGCCATGTCCCACTTCATGTCCTCCATCCCGGCCGAAGGCTTGATCGAGATGCCGCCCGTGTCGAAAGTGACGCCTTTGCCGATAAAGGCGAGAGGCGCCTCTTCGGCCGCGGCGCCGCGCCATTCCATGGCCACGAGATAAGGCGGGCGGGCGCTGCCCTGGCCCACGGCAAGAAGCGCGCCCATGCCGAGACGGCGCAACGCGCTTTCGTCGAGGATATCGACGCTGACGCCCAAATCCTTGAGCTTTTCCGCTTCTCGCGCGAGGCTTTCGGGATAGATCACATTGCCCGGTTCGGAAATGAGATCGCGGGCAAAAAAGACCGCTTCCGCCCTTTTGGCAAAAGGCTGGTGGAGGCGCCGGGCGGCGGCGGCCGCGGCCGTTTCCACCTTCAATTCTTCGAGGGTCGGCTTTTTCTCGGGCTTCTCCCGGGTGCGGTATTTGGCAAAGCGGTAGGAGCGCAGCTCTGCGCCATAGGCGAGTTCGGCCGCCGCCTCCGCTTCGCCGATAGGCAACCCTTCGCCGAAACCCAGAAGAAAACGCGCCTCTTTCTCCCCGGCCCGGTTGAGTTCGGCGACGAGATTGCCGCCCAGATCGCGCAGCACGCGCGCCTCGATGGCCCCTTTGGTGCCAAGCCCGGCCAAAAGGATGCGGCCCGCTTTAAGATCGGGCGGCCCGAAGATCGGCAGAAACTCGTCTTTTTTGCCTTTGAAGCGCGAAGGGAGCGCGAGCGCGCGGCTGATCGCGCCGGCCGAGGCTTCGTCCAAGGCGCGCGCCGCGGCCGTCGGTTCCTTGCCTTCCCAGACCCCGGCCACGACGGTTCCGGAAGTGGGCTCGCCCGGTTCGACAAAACGGATTTTCATCTGTGAAAAAAACTCTCGCAAAAAAGGGGGTAAAACGCGCTCCCTTTCGTCCCTGCTCGGGAAGGGAACGCCGCCTGTCGCGATAATGAGCTAAAGAGGCGCTGTCAACAGCGCCTTTGGGCGCCTTTCAGCGGCGCGCGGCGTAACGGCCATCAAGCGCGCAGCCGGCGCAGCGGGCGAGGGTGAAGGTGATCATGCCGGTATTGTCGTCGACCTTGAATTTTACCGGCACGCCTGCGTCGTCGAGCCAGATCCAGTATTTCGTCTTGCCGACAAGCTTGTACTCCCGGGCCGGGACCGCTTCGCCGTCGATCGGCACCCGCGCCGGGTTGCTTCCGGTGACGCGCACGGTTTCGAGCTTGCCGGTGTCGACCCGCATCATCGTGCGCGAATCGAGAAAATTCGAAGACCAGGGATTTGCCGGGTGAACCGAGGCAGGCGCGACGATCTTGCCGAGAGCGGAGTGGATGATAAAGCTGTTCCCTTTCGCTTTGCCGGTAACTTCGAACGGCTTGCCGCCTTTGTCGGTCACTCCGTGAAAGTAGACGAGGCGGTTTTTGACCCATTTTTCGATGTGCCGTCCGTTCTCGCTGCGAAGCGGGATCCCCAGGATCCTGACCCTGAACTGCGCCTGCGTCAGGACCGTAGTGACGCCGGCCGATTTCTCTATGGTATTGCTGTAGGTGCCGATATCCCCGAAAATCGCGTGCTTTACGTGGTAAAGGAGTTCTTTCTGGGCAGCCGCAAACGCGGGCCCGCAGGCAAAAAGGGCGGCCACGAGAAGAGCGGCAAAGGCAGCGGCGCGCGCTCCCGTCCGGCGGGCCGATTTCGCCTGCCTCGATCGCCCGAAAAGAAACTCATCCCCTCGCGGCAAGAACCCAACCCTCCCCGCGGCGGGCTCTAGAAATGATCCCGCCACGGCGTCAATCTAGCCGGACGCCGGGCGCCATGCAACTGAAGTCGAGAAGGTGCGAGCGCTCGAGGCCGATCGCTTTGCCGCCGCCGGCGATCTTCTCCGGCCTTTTCTCTCCCTTTCGGGGAAAATCAAGTTTTTCTCCGCCTTTGCGGCGATTTCTCGCGCTTTCGCGGGCGGCGGAAGCCGCGGCCTAAAGTCGCAAAGAGGGTGGGCCCGGCGCCCGAGATCCCGGCGCCGGGCTTTGCCGGGGCGCGTCAGGATTCGCGCGAGGAAAGGCGCCTATTTTTTACGATCTCTTTATCCTCGTCGAATTCGCGCCGCCGGCGCCGAAGCTCTTTTGCCGCAACGCGTTCGATGCTGCAATAATCGCGCTTCCAGGAGGGGTCATCGCTCCAGGTGAGCGGGGATTGCACGGTCGTGCGTGCGGCGGGAGCCCCTTCGAGGAGGCGCAAGGCGAGTTCGACGGTAAAACTTTGCGACTGCGG
>JAJYIC010000370.1 GCA_021790295.1 Pseudomonadota bacterium
CATAAGAGCGTGAAGCTCGCTTCCCATGCGCCCGGAAAGCGCCCGATAAACCATCTGATGCTGCTCGACCCGGCTTTTGCCGCGAAAGGCTCGGGAGACGACATGGGCGGCATAATGATCGCCGTCGCCGCGCAGATCCTCGATCGAGATCTCCGCGTCGGGAAGGCTTTCCTTGATGAGACGCTGGATCGTTGCCCCATCCATCGCCATCGATCGCGCTCCTCTTACCCTTCGCTCATAAACTCTTTGACCCAAGCCTCGTTTCTCTCCTTCAAGGCGGCAATCGATATGGCATCCCCGCCCGGAAGTGTCAACGCCGCCCCTCTCGTGGTTGCGACCCTCGAAGCGCTCACCCCTGCCGCCGCCGCCGCCGCCGCGAAGGCTTCGGGCTTTGCGATTTCGACGAGATAACGCCCCTGGTCTTCGCCGAAGAGAAATTGGGTTGGCGTCAGTTCGGGCGGGAAAGGATCGAGAACGGCCCCCACTCCTCCGGCGATCGCCATCTCGGCAAGGGCGACGAGAAACCCGCCGTCCGCAAGGTCGTGACAGGCAACGATGCTCCCCGAAGCGATCTCCTTGCGGACGAAATCGCCGTTCCTTTTTTCGCGGGCGAGATCGACCTGAGGCGGCGGCCCCGCCTTTTGCCCTTCGACGACAGCGAGGTAAAGCGAAGCGCCGAGATGGCCGCGGCTGTCGCCGAGGAGAAAAAGCGCGTGCCCCTCCCCTTTGAGGGCAAGATCGACCGCGCGGGCGGCATCGGCGAGAAGGCCGACGCCGCCGATGACCGGGGTCGGCAGGATCGCCTTGCCTTCGGTCTCATTGTAAAACGAGACGTTCCCCGAAACCACGGGATAATCGAGGGCGCGGCAGGCTTCGCCCATGCCCTCGACGGCGCCCGCGAACTCGCCCATCACTTCGGGCCTTTCGGGATTGCCGAAATTGAGGCAATCGGTGAGCGCCAAAGGCAAGGCCCCGACCGCCGAGAGGTTGCGCCAGCTTTCGGCAACGGCCTGCATCCCGCCGCGAAACGGGTCGGCGCGGCAATAGCGCGGGGTGCTGTCGCTCGCGAGCGCCAGGGCCTTGCCCGAAGGCGACACCCGGATCACCGCCGCGTCGCCCCCAGGACGCTTGACCGTGTTCCCTTGCACGAGATGATCGTATTGCTCCCAGATCCATCGTTTGGAGGAAAGATCGGGAGAGCCGAGAAGGCGCTCCAAGGAAAGGAGGGGATCGCGTTGGGGAAGCGCGCCCGGGTCGATCTCGGGCTCGAGCGCCCGCGAAAGCAAAGGCCTGCGGTAAAAGGGCGCCTCGCCGACAAGAGGGCCGATCGGGATGTCGGCGGTGACCTCTCCGGCAAAACGCAATAGGAGGCGCCCCTTTTCCGTGAGCCTGCCGACGACGGCGAAATCGAGTTCCCACTTTTCGAAGATCCGCCGCGCCTCGCTTTCCTTTTGCGGCGAGAGGATCATCAGCATCCTCTCCTGGCTTTCGCTCAGCATGATCTCGTAAGCGCTCATGCCGCTTTCGCGCAACGGCACGCGATCGAGATCGAGTTCGATGCCGAGGCCGCCCTTTCCCGCCATCTCGACCGCGGAAGAGGTGAGGCCCGCCGCTCCCATGTCCTGGATAGCGAGGATCGCGCCTCTTTCCATCAGTTCGAGACAGGCTTCGAGAAGGAGCTTTTCGGTAAACGGGTCGCCGACCTGGACGGCGGGCCTTTGCGCGCCGGGCTCGGCGCCGAACTCGGCTGACGCCATGGTCGCCCCGTGTATCCCGTCGCGCCCGGTCTTGGCGCCCAGATAAACGACGAGATTGCCCGCGCCCGAAGCCTTCGAATAAAAGATGCGGTCGCTTCGCGCGAGGCCGACGCACATCGCGTTGACGAGAATATTGCCGTTGTAGGCGGGATCGAAACCGCATTCGCCGCCGACCGTCGGCACGCCGACGCAGTTTCCGTAAAAGCCGATGCCGGCGACGACCTGGCCTAAAAGATAGCGCGTCCGCGCGTCTTCCGGGGCCCCGAAACGCAGTGAATCGAGAAGCGCGACGGGCCTTGCCCCCATCGTAAAAACATCCCGAAGTATCCCCCCGACGCCTGTCGCAGCCCCTTGAAAAGGTTCGATAAAAGAGGGGTGGTTGTGGCTTTCCATCTTGAAGACGACGGCCTCGCCCCCGCCGATATCGACGACCCCCGCATTCTCTCCCGGCCCGCAGATCACTTGGTGGCCGTTCGAAGGCAGGGTTTTGAGCCAGACTTTCGAGGATTTGTACGAGCAGTGCTCGCTCCACATCGCCGCGAAGATGCCGAGTTCGACCGGGTTCGGGCTGCGCCCGAGGATCGCCTCGATGCGCGCAAACTCCTCGGCGGGAAGGCCGTGGAGGAGAACCTCGTCGAGAGTGGTGTTTCCCCTCACGCTAAGGCGCTCGCGAGCCCTTCGAAAAACGCGAGACCGTCCGTGCTGCCGAGAAGCGGATCGGTTGCGTCTTCCGGATGAGGCATGAGGCCGAGGACATTGCGCCTTTTGTTGAAGATGCCGGCGATGGCGCGCGAGGAGCCGTTGAAGTTCGCGTCTTCGCTCTCTTCGCCTTTCGCGCTGCAATAGCGGAAGGCGACCAGCCCCTCCGCTTCGAGACGATCGAGGGTCTCGCGATCGGCGGTAAAGTTTCCGTCGTGATGCGCGACGGGAACGCGAATCACCGCGCCCGCCCGGTAGCCGCGGGTAAAGATCGCGTCGGCGTTCTCGACCCGCAAATGGATGTCGCGGCAGGCAAAAGCGAGAGAACGGTTGGCCAGCAGCGCCCCCGGCAAGATTCCCGCTTCGGTCAGGATCTGGAAACCGTTGCAGATGCCGAGAACGGGCCTGCCGGCGCCCGCCTCCCGTTTGATTTCACGCATGATCGGG
>JAJYIC010000371.1 GCA_021790295.1 Pseudomonadota bacterium
CTGGCATTCCGCGGCGGCTTCGCGTAAGCTTTCCCCCGAAAAAAACGGAGGCTTTGGGATGGGAGCGCGAACCGGCAAAGAATATCTCGAAGGGCTGCGGGCGCAGCAGCGCGAGGTCTGGCTCGCGGGCGAAAGGGTCAAGGACGTGACGCGCCATCCGGGGCTCGCCCGGGGCGATGCGCGCCGCCGAAGCCGATGGCAAGCTCGACGAGTGGGGGGTCTTCTGCCCCGACCCGGTCCTCATCGAATCGACGCGCAACCTTTTCATGACCGCCTATCCGTGGATGATCGAGATCCTCCAGCTCTTGGGCTCGTCGAGCTTTCTTCTGACGCCCTCGGAAGCCGATTTCAAGAGCCCGCTTGCCGCCGATATCGAGCATTATCTCGCCACCGAGAACAGCCCCGCGCGCGAACGCGTCAGGCTCTTTCGCCTCGCCTGGGATCTCGCGGGGAGCGCCTTCGGCAGCCGCCAGGTGCTTTACGAGCGCTTTTTCGCGAGCGACCCCTTGACGCGGGCGCGCGTTCTCGCCGCGATCTATCCGAAGGCGGAGTTGAAGGAGCGCGTCTTGCAACTGCTCGAGCGCGAGGACTGAAGCCTAACGAGGCAATGAAGAAGGGAGGACGAGATGAGCACCCGCCCGATTTATCTGGGGCATGTCAATATCTATGTGCGCGACGTCGAGCGCGCGAAAGCCTGGTATGAGGACCTCTTGGGGCTTCAGACTTACGAATACCGGCCGGGCCGCGCCGCCTTTCTTTCGGCCGACCGCGAGCAGTCGCACGAGGTGGCGCTGATGGGATTGGGACCGGAGGCGCCATTGCAGCAAAAGGGGCAGGTCGGTCTCAACCATATGGCGTGGAGGCTCAAAACCCTCGACGACCTCAAAGAATTCTATCGCCGCCTCAAGGAAAAGGGCGTGCCGATACAGGCGATCAACGATCACGGCATCTCGCTCGGGATTTATCTCTCCGACCCGGACGGCAACGGGGTCGAAGTCTATTACGAGTTGCCGCGCAAAGAATGGCCGCGCGAAGACCACGTCTTCACCCGCGAGCTCGTCGGCAGCGGCCGCTTCCCCGGCCCTTGGGACGAGGAAGTGACGGTCGGCATGATGGGACGGGCGGGTTAGGGGGAGAGGGGAAAAGAGAAAGGCGCGGCGCGACTCTTTTTCCCTCTCCCCCGCCGGCCGGGGGAGAGGGTAGGGTGAGGGGCCAGCCCGGCAATCACGGCGGTCGGCACATTGGGTGATTTTTGCAAGCCGATATCGGGCTCGCCCATCAAATCGAGAGGAAGGGAAAGAGATGGCCTTTTACGAACTGCGCCAATACAAGGTCCGGCCCGGCAAGCTCGCCGAATGGATCAGAGTCATGGAAGAGGAAGTCATCCCGTTCCAGGTCTCCAAAGGCATGGTGATCTGCGGCAGCTTCAAGGGCGAGAGCGACGAGTCGGTCTATGTCTGGCTGCGCCGTTTCGAAAGCGAGGCCGAGCGGGAAGCGCTTTATAAGGCGGTCTATGAAAGCGACCACTGGAAGGAAAAGATCGCACCGCGCATTCCCGATTATCTCGACCGCTCGGCCGCCGTCATCACCCGCATTGTCCCCACTCCCAAATCGACGGTACAATAGGGGGCGCTGCCGCAGCGGGAGTCGTTATGGCTGCTCGAATCCTCTCGACGATGATCGCGCTCCTTCTCGCGGGCGGCGCGTATTTCGGCATGGCGCCTGCGGCGCCGGGCGTCAACCTGCTCTTCGTTCTGTTCCTCTTTGCCGCGTTTGTTCTTTGGTTCGAGTGGGAATCGATCGCGGCCGGTTATTCCTATCTGCGAGAGAGGGAAGCGCCGCGCGGCGGCAGCGTACCCTTCCCCCTCATCCGCATCGGCCCGCTTCTCAGGAGAAAACCGCCTCCGGCCAAGCCCGATCCGGAGAAGCCGCCAGAGAGGAAGCCCGGATCGGATAGGCGCGGCCGCAGTTGATGGCCGCGGCCGCACGAAGAAACATTGCAGGCGCCATGGGGGCGGGCGGCGAGCCTCGCGACCTTGGATCGGTCGGTTATGACGCAGATCATTTTTCGGTTGAAGGCCTCGTTCAGAGTCCACGTCCTCACGAGGAGGAGGGTGTTATGGCTGATCGTCTCGACCGAGCTCTCGTGCCCGCAACGGGCATGATCGGAAGGCGCGATCTCCTCGCCTCCACTGCGGCAGCCATGGCTCTTATGCTCGCCGCCCCGAAGGTCGGGGCCCGGGGAATCCTGACCGCCCCGGCTTTCGGGATTCGCGCCCTCATGCTCAAGGCGTATATCTATGGTTACGCGCCGGTGGCCGCATGGGCGACGATGCGCATTCAGACCGCGGTGCCGGACGCCAATACGATTCCGGGCGCGGCGCCGATCAATCAGTTCGCCTACATCAAGACGCTGGCGAACCCGAGCGAAACAACCGTCATTCGCCCGAACGCCGACACGATCTACACGCTCGCATGGCTCGATCTGAGCGAGCAACCGATGGTGATCAGCCTGCCGGCAGTGACGGACCGCTACTATGTTGTGCCGCTGCTCGATGCCTACACCAACGAGTTCTTCTCCCTCGGCTCGCGCACGACAGGGAGCGGTGCGGGCAATTACCTCGTCGCCGGGCCGGGCTGGTCGGGAACGCCCCCGCCCGGCATCACGCTCGTGATCCCGGCGCCGACCCCAACGGTTTGGGTCATCGGCCGCACGCTGGTGCGCGGCCCGGGCGACCTGGAAAATGCCGTCGCCGTCACGTCTCAATACCAGCTCATTCCCCTCGACCAATATCCGGGCCCGTACACCCCGCCGACGAACGTTCCCGTTACTCCTCCCGATCCGGATTTCGTCCCGCCCGAGGGGGAACCGGCCACCGCTGCCATCGGTTTCGGCTTGCCC
>JAJYIC010000372.1 GCA_021790295.1 Pseudomonadota bacterium
ATGAGCAATCCGTCGTAGATTTTTTTCGGCGTGTCGATCACTTCGACCATTTGGCGGTAACAATCAAACCGCAGTTGCCATCTGGACGATTTCTCGAAAACGACGTTGGCGCGGTTATTACCGCCTTTGATGCCAAGTTCTGGGGGCAGTATCGGCTGGCAAACGGCGCGAGGGTGGCGCCGCGACCCTTCAAGAAAGCGCGCTCGGCGGCCGCCGTGGGGCCGCCTTCATGAACATCTCGGCGCCCTTCATCCGCCGGCCGGTCGCGACCTCGCTTTTGATCCTGGGCGTCCTCGTATTTGGCGCCGCCGCCTATATGAAGCTGCCGGTGGCCTCTTTGCCGAACGTCGATTTCCCGACCATCACGGTCACCGCCAATCTCCCCGGCGCCAACCCCGAGACGATGGCCTCTACCCTCGCCACCCCTCTCGAACAGCAGTTCACTTCGATCCCGGGGCTTGCGCAGATGACCTCTCTGTCGGGGATCGGGACGACGACGATCACCTTGCAGTTCGATTTGTCGACCGCCATCGACGGCGCGGCGCAGGACGTGCAGACGGCGATCAATGCGGCAAGCGGCCTTTTGCCAAAGGATCTGCCGAACCCTCCGACCTACCGCAAAGTCAACCCGGCAAATTTTCCAGTCCTCATTTATGCGGTGCATTCGAATGCGCTGCCGGATTACCGCCTCGACGCCTACGCATCGAACCTTCTCGCCCAATCGCTGTCGATGGTCAAAGGGGTCGGCCAGATCATCGTTTTCGGCCAGAAGCCCTATGCGGTCAGAGTCGAAGCCAATCCTTCGGCGCTGGCCGCGCGCCGTCTCGGCCTCGAAGATCTGCGCACTGCGCTCGCCAACGCCACCGTCGATATTCCCAAAGGCGAGATCGAAGGCGCGCACCGCGCCCTGTCCCTTGACAGCAACGATCAGCTCGACGACGCCGCGCTTTTTCGCAATCTGATCATTGCCTATCGGAATGGCCGGCCGGTGCGCCTCAAGGATGTGGCGGCGGTCGACAATTCCGTCCTCAATACGCAGATGAGCGCCTGGTACGACAACAAGCCGGCCGAAGGGCTGGCGATCGAGCGCGCTCCGGGGACCAATACGATCGCCCTCATCGAGAGGATCAAGGCGCTGATGCCGCGCCTTTTGCATTCGATCCCGCCTTCGGTTCACGTCGATCTGATGGCCGACCGCTCGCAGTTGACGCGCGCCGCGATCGGCGATGTCGAATCGACGATGCTTTTGACGATCTCTCTCGTGGTCCTCGTCATCTTCGTCTTTTTGCGCAGCCTGTGGGCGACGTTGATCCCGAGTCTCGTTGTGCCTCTTTCGCTTCTCGCCACTTTTGCCGTGATGTATGTGGCGGGATATACGCTCGACAACATTTCCCTTATGGGCCTGACGATCTCGGTCGGCTTCCTCATCGACGACGCGATCGTCATGATCGAGAACATCGTGCGCCACATCGAAGCGGGAGAACGCCCTCTCGAAGCGGCGTTCAAAGGCGCCGGGCAGATCGGCTTTACGATCCTTTCGATCACCTTTTCCCTGATCGCCGTCTTTATCCCGATCTTTTTCATGGGGGGCGTCATCGGCAGGGTGTTCCATGAATTCGCGGCGACGGTGGCGCTTGCGGTATTGGCTTCGGCGTTCTTTTCCCTGACCCTCACGCCGGTCTTGTGTTCGCTTTTGTTGAAAGGGGCGCAGGAGACCCCGAAAAACCGCTTGAGCGAAGCCGCCGAGCGCCTTTTCAAGGCGTTTCTCGGCGCCTACGACCGCGGCCTCGGTTTCGTCCTCCGCCACCAATTGGCGGCGCTCATGACGACGCTCGGGCTCATTGCGGCCACGGCGGCGCTCTATGTGGCGATCCCCAAAGGCTTTGTGCCGCAACAGGATACCGGCCTTCTTTTCGGCGAGGTCGACACCCGCCAGGATTCCTCTTTCCCTGCGACCGCGGCGCTCGCCCACAGGATCGTCGATATCCTGCGCAAAGAGCCGGGGGTCGGCGGGGTCTTTATGCTGGCGGGCGCTTATGCCTACAACCCCGGCGAGAATACGGCCCGCGTCTTTGCCCAGTTGAAACCTTACGGCACCCGGCCTTCGGCCGAAACCATCCTTCAGGATCTACGACGAAAGGTGGCGGGGATCGAAGGCGCGAAATTCTTTATGCAGATCCCGCAAAGCATCACCGTCGGCGGCAGGCTCGCGCGCACCCAGTACCAATACACTTTGACCGACACCAATCTCGACGAACTCAATCACTGGGCGCCCATCCTCGAAAGGGAGATGAAAAAGCTCCCCCAACTCGAGGATGTCGCTTCCGACCAGCAGATCGCCGCTCCTCATATCGAGATCGCGGTCGACCGCAATGCCGCCTCGCGCCTCGGCCTTTCGGCGGCGGCGATCGACGAGACGCTTTACGACGCTTTCGGCCAGAGGCAGGTCGCGACCATCTACGGTTCGACAAACCAGTACAAGGTCGTTCTCGAACTCGCCCCGCAGTTCCGCGACAATCGAGCGGCGTTAGAGAAAATCTTTATCGCTGCGCCGGGCGGGGCCGAGGTTCCGCTCTCCGCCGTCGCCCATTTCGATTCGAAGCTCGAACCCTTGACCATCAGCCACCAGGGCATCCTGCCGGCCGTCACCTTGTCGTTCAATCTCGCGCCGGGCGTCGCGCTCGGTCAGGCGGTTTCGGCGATCCAAACTCTCGCCTCCCGCCTCGGAGCGCCGCCCACCCTCGACGGATCTTTTGCCGGCACGGCGCAAGCCTTCAAATCGTCCTTGTCGACGATGCCCCTTCTTCTCGCCGCGGCGATCCTCGTCGTCTACATCGTCCTCGGCATTCTTTATGAGAGTTACATCCACCCGATCACCATCCTTTCCGCT
>JAJYIC010000020.1 GCA_021790295.1 Pseudomonadota bacterium
GCCGCGCGCCACATGGAGAAAAATCGCGCTTCCGAGCCCCGGACGCACCGGGTCGTCGTTGTAGCCGAGAGGGACGACAAGGTCGTAAAGGCCGTCGGCGCGCCAAAGATTGTCGCAACGCGCCCTGTAAGGAAGAAGGACGAGCCGGTTGTAGGCCGGGTCAAAAGGCTCTTCGCACCAGCCTTCGTCCGGTCTGAGGGCGCGGCAGGGAAGGTCCGAAGCGAGCCCTTCGATCCGGTCGGCGCGATAAAGAATCTCGCGCAAAGGCCAGAGGCCCCGAGGGGTTGCGCCGTCGCCTTCGCGCTTCTCTTCAATGATTCCCGCGCGCCCGATCGCGCAACGGAAACTGCGCCCGCGCCAGAGCGCCTTTCCATCGCCGCGAACGACAAGATTGTCGATGACTTTCATCAAACCTTTCGCAGCGGAATCCGGCGCTCCAGTCGCCCGAAACCTGGCGATGGGCCGCCTCTCGGGGCAAAGACGCTAACCCTTCCGTTTCCCTTTTGCGAGCTTGCGGTTATGAACATCGAAGGAAAGCCGTCGCGGCGCTGAAAAGGGATAAAATCAGGCGGCCGCGGCGGATAATGAGAGCACATGGCCCTAGTGTCGTGGTTTCGAAGTCCGCCTCGAGGCCGATAGTGAGATCATGCGAATTTCAGAATCGAGACACTAGGTTGCGGTTGGGGACGCTTATGAGGAGCGCACGTTCAATCCTTCTCGTCGATGACGACGCGGCGTTGCGCCAGTCGCTTTCGGAACAGCTTGCTCTCAACGGCGAGTTTTCCTGCGTCGAATGCGAAAGCGGGGCGCGGGCGCTCGACCTCATCCGCGAACAGCGCTTCGACGCCGTCCTTCTCGATATCGGGCTTCCCGACGTCGATGGCCGTGAACTTTGCCTCAAGATGCGCAAGGCGGGCGTCAAGGCGCCGATCCTCATGCTGACCGCCGCCGACAGCGAAGCGGACACGGTTTCGGGTCTCGATTCGGGCGCCGACGATTACGTGACAAAGCCGTTCCGCCTGGGCGTTCTCCTGGCGCGCCTGCGCGCGCACCTTCGCCAAAGGGAGCAAAGCGAGGACGCGGTCCTGACCATCGGCCCTTACAGCTTCGAGGCAAGTCTCAAACTGCTCGTCGATCGGAGAGGAGCGAGAAAGGTGCGCCTCACCGAAAAGGAGGCGGCGATCCTCAAATATCTCTACCGCGCCGGCGACCAGGCGATCGGACGCGAGCGTCTTTTGGGCGAGGTCTGGGGGTATAATGCCGGCGTGACGACGCACACGCTCGAAACCCACGTCTACCGCCTGCGGCAAAAGATCGAACGCGATCCGGCAAATGCGGCGATCCTCGTCACCGAGCCCGGAGGCTACCGGCTGGTTCCGTGACCGCCGCTTTCTTCGCGAAGCGCCCCGGGGAGCCATTCGACCGGCCTTTTGCTTCTCCCGTCCGGGGTAAAGGCCGAAAGCGCTTTCTCGATCGCGCGCAGAGGATCGATCGGCAGACCGAGACGGCTCGCCGCGAGAACGAGGAGATGGCGGTTGAGGAAGAATGTCCCGCGCTCCCGGCGCTCGAACCGCCGGGCGCGCGAAAGCGCACGCCTCGAAGCTAACCGGGCATAGCGCGCTTCGAGCCCCGGCGTTTCGGCGACGAGATAATAAAGCGCCAGGACCAGTTCATACTGGTTGAGGTGCTGGAGTTCGGAAAGCCTCCCCGGGGCCTTGTCGGGAACGAGGGCGACGGCGTCTTCGAAGCGCGCGCCGCCGCCTTTGGCAAAAAGGCGCAGAAAGAGCGCCGGGTCGGGACAGACGAGGCGTTCGTCGCACCCTCCCGCCGCGAAAAAGCGCTCTTTCGATACGAGGATCGCGCTCGAATTGGCGGCGCAATTGCGAATGAAGCGCTTCAGTCCGTCCTTTTCTTTGGCCCGCTGCAAGGGTGCGCGCGCGCTCCTCAAAGGGTCGGGGTCTAGGGGATCGTAAGTGCCGAGCGTCCCATAGGCGAAGCCTTCGCCTTCCGATTTCGCTGCTTCGAGAAGGCTTTCCGTGGCTCTCGGCAAAAGGAGGTCGTCGCCGTCGACGAGTTTCAGCCAGAAACCCGAGGCGCGCCGGGCGCCGAGATTGGTTGCGGCCGAAGCGCCGCGGTTTTTCTGGCGCAAGACCTCGACCTTCTCGCTCCAGCTCGCGGTCAATTGCGCGACGAGTTCGCCCGAGCCGTCGCTCGACCCGTCGTCGATAAAGATGAATTCGCGCGCAAAGGAACCGGTCTGGCGCGCGAGCGCGGCGACGACGCCGGGGAGAAAAGGGCTTTTGTTGAAGACCGTTATGATAAAGGAGACGGCGTCCATCGCCGCTCTTTAGCACGGCTTTCCCGCCGCGGCGAGGAAAGCCGCCCTATGGTCATGAGTAAGAGGGACCGCATTCCTTTTGCGGCCAGGCCTTTCTCCCGCATTTTCCGCCGCATTGCCGGGAAGGGAGCCTTTATCCTATCTTGCCGGTCGATGGCGGGGCGGAACGATGACAAAGCGTTTTGGCCTTTTTTCGAGAGGGCTTTGGGCCGAGGGCGCTCCAAGGAGCGCAACGCTCCTTCTTGCAAGGGTCCCTCGATTCTTGCCCGCGGCAAAGGCGCGGCGGCGATGAAAGGACGCCTCGGCGAATTCGAACTGATCGCCCGTTATTTCGCGCCTCTCTCGCAAGGCTTTCCCGGCGCCTGCGGGCTCGAAGACGATGTCGCCGCGCTCGCCCCTTCCCCCGGCAAAGAGTTTGTCGTCAAGACCGACGCCATCCTCGCCGGCATTCATTTTCTCCCTTCCGATCCGGGAGGGCTCGTCGCCAAAAAGGCGCTGCGCGTCAATCTCTCCGATCTTGCCGCCAAGGGCGCGACGCCCAAGGCTTATCTTCTCGATCTTTTGCTCCCGGAAAGCATAAAGGAGGGCTGGATCGAGGCTTTTGCCCGCGGGCTTGGCGAAGACCAGGAATTCTACCGCGTGCATCTGATCGGCGGCGACACCGACCGGACCCCGGGCCCGGTTACGATCGCCGTCACGGCTTTCGGCGAAGTGCCGAAAGGGCTGACCATACGCCGCAAAGGGGCAAAAGCCGGAGAGAGCCTTTATGTCACCGGAACGATCGGCGACGCCGCGCTCGGGCTTCGGGTGTTGAAAGGGGCGTTTATCGGGCTCGACGAAAGCGCGGCCTCTTTCCTTGTCGAGCGCTACCGTGTGCCGCAGCCGCGCGTCTTTTTGGGGCCGCGGCTTTTGGGTCTCGCGAGCGCCTCTCTCGATGTTTCGGACGGGCTTGTCGCCGATCTGCAGCACCTGTGCAAGGCCTCGCGCCTTTCGGCCGTCGTCGAAGCCGCGCGCGTGCCTTTCTCGCCCGCCGCCCGGTCTTTGATCGGGCAAAGCGAGGAGGAACGCGCTCTCGCGCTTTCCGGAGGCGACGATTACGAGATCCTTTTCACCGCCCCGAAAGAGGCGGCAGGCCGGCTCGCGCGCCTTGCCGAAGAGTTCGACACCCCGATCACGGCGATCGGCGCCATGGCCTCTTCCCTCGGCGGAAAACACAGCGTCACGGTGCGCGACGAGAAAGGCCGGCCTCTCGACTTTGCGAGAAAGGGCTGGACGCATTTCTGAACGGCGCGGGTCTCGGCCCCCAAAACCGCGGGGCCGACGGGCGCAAAAAAAGGCCGCCTATTTCTTCGGCCGGCCCATTTGCGCGAGAAACATCTCCTGAAGCTGCTCGAAACCTTTGAGGGTCTGAGGCAGCCAGGTCTTGACCATCGCCTCGGGGTCCATCGCCTTCAAGGCCTCGGTCATGCGCCCTTGCGCCTCTTTCAAAAGCGCCTCCTGCATGGACGCGATATCGGGCAAGCCGAAAAACCCTCGCGCCTCCTGCGGCGTGCAATCGATGTCGATCGTGATTTTCATCGCCTTCCCCTTTTGCCGGTCGCGCCCGTCATTCTCCGCAAAGGGAGGGAAAAGAACAGCGTGGCGCCGGGTCCCAATCGTGTATTCTCCTTTGTCATGGCCGCAGAAATCCCCTTTCGCCGCGATTTTTCCTTTGCCTATGGCCGCCTCGAAAGGCTCGGGCCGTCGCTGCGCCGCATCGTCGCGCGCAACCCCGGCCCTTTCACCTTCAAGGGAACCGGCACCTATGTCGTCGGCGAAGGCGAGGTCGCGGTCATCGATCCCGGCCCCGATCTTCCCGAGCATATCGAAACGCTTCTCGAAGGGCTTCAAGGAGAGCGGGTCAGCCATATTCTCGTCACCCACACCCATCGCGACCATTCGCCCGCGGCCAAACCCCTTCAGGAAAAGACCGGAGCCCCGACCTATGGTTTCGGCCCTCACATGGGGGGAAGGCGCGGTGAGCCCGGCGTCGAAGAGGGGGGCGATTTCGATTTCCTTCCCGATCGGCGGCTTTGCGAGGGCGATCTCGTCGCCGGCAAAGGCTGGCGGCTCGAAGCGATCCACACGCCCGGACACACCTCGAACCATCTCTGTTTTGCCTGGAAAGACGAGGGGATCCTTTTTTCGGGCGATCATGTGATGGGCTGGTCGACGAGCGTCATCGCCCCGCCCGACGGCGATATGGGCGCCTACATGGCTTCCCTCGAAAAGCTTCTTGCGCGCGCGGAGCGCCTTTATTGGCCGACGCACGGCCCGGCGATCGCCGATCCGAAGCCTTATGTGCGCGCCTTTATCGCCCATCGCCGGGAGCGCGAGTCGGGGGTTCTGATGTGCCTTTCCGAAGGCATCGAAGAGATCACGCGGATGGTCGAGAGGCTTTACATCGGCCTCGATCCGCGTCTGTCCCGCGCCGCGGCGCGTTCGCTCCACGCTCATCTTCTCGATCTTTCGCGCCGCGGCCTCGTCGAATGCGAGGGTCCGCCCCAGCTCGAGGCGCGCTGGCGCCTTCACCCGAGCGCGCCAAAAGGCTGAAGGCGCGCGCGCCCCTCTCGCCCCGCAAGGGATCAGAGTCACGGGTCAGAGGTGCGAATACATCTCCTTTCCCGGAACCGTGAGGTCGGCTTTGAGGATCGAGCCGGTCTCGCTTTCGGTGATGAAAAGCGTCTTTCCCTCCGGCCCGCCATAGGCGGCGTTGGTCGTGAGCAACCCGGCGCAGGATCTGATCTCGGCGATCGGGCGCCCTTGCGGATTGAAAAGCCACACCGAACCCATGCCGATGTGGCAGACGGCGAGATTGCCTTCGGCATCGATCGCCATCCCGTCGGGTCCGGTTCCTCCCGACAACTGAACGAAGACGCCGACGCGGCCCAAACTTCCATCGGCCAAAAGCGGCACCCGCCACACCGCGTTCGCCCGCGTCACGGCGAGATAAAGGATGCGTTCGTCCGGGGTCAGAACGAGGCCGTTGGGGCTCGGGATGCTGCCCATCAGAAGTTCGAGATGCCCGTTCTCCTTGAGGCGGTAAAGGCGCCCGGTCTGGTCGCGCAGATCGGCTTCGCCCTGATCGGTGAAATAAAGTTCGCCCGAGCGCGCGAAAACGAGATCGTTTAGGCCTTTGAAACGCTCGCCGCGCGGGCGGTCGGCGACGACCGAAATCCGTCCCGTCTTGGGGTCGAGCATCAAAAGCCCCTCTTTGTGGTCGGCGATGACGATGCGGCCGTTCTTGTGGATCTTGAGCCCGTTGGGCTCGCCGTCGTAGGTCGCGACGAGCGCGAATTCGCCTTTGGGAGAAATGCGGAAAACCTGACCGTAAGGGATGTTGGTGACGTAAAGATTGCCGTCGCGATCGAAAGAGGGTCCTTCGAGAAAACAGTCGCGGGCGACGCCCGTCTGGCTGCGCGGATTTTCTGTGGCGCGCAAAGAGACGGGGACGCGGGCAAAAATCTCTGTCTCGATCACGGGCGGTGCGGCAAACATGGACGTCTCCTCAAGGAAGAGCGAGAGAATCGACTTTAGCCTTCGATCCCGTTCAATGCGAAATCGAAGATGTCGAAATTGCGCAATCGTTGCTTCTGGCTGTCCTTCTGGCTTTCCGTCTGCCCTCCCTTCTCTGCGCGCTCGCGGTAAGAGGCGGTGAGAGGCCGCGAAATAAGAAAGGGCACAGAGAGTTCGCCAAGGCCGCCGTGAGAGCGCAGGCGCGCCCCGGCAAGGCCCGCAAGATCGTGCTTCGAGGCGGCCGAGCCGAGAACCGTCGAGCGGTCGCCGATGACGACAAAATCGGCCTCGCGGTCGGGGGGAAGCTCGAAGCGCCGCGCCGCCTCGCTCCCTTCGAGAACGACAGCCACCCCCGGCAAGGCGGAGGACGCCGCCATCATCGCGCTGCTCCGAGACAAGTCTTTGACATAGACTCGCACGAAAGAGCCGAGAGCCCCGTGATGGCGCACGAAAGGATCGGTGATCGGGCAGATGACGCGCGCGCTTTGCGCGCCGAAGCGGCGGCAAAGCGCGTCTTCGAGAAAGATGACATTGGCCGACCCGTCGGCGCGCGCCTTGTCGTTCATGCCGTGATCGGCGACGAGGCCCACAACCGCGCCGAGTTCGACAAAACGGCCGATGCGGGAGTCGAGGGCGGATAGGAATGCGTCCGCTTGCCCGCCCCCGGGGGGAAAAGCATGCTCGACGTAATCCGAAAGGGAAAGATAGAAAAGCTGGGCCTCACCTTTTTCGAGAAGGCGAATGCCGGCGTCGAGAACGAAAAGCGAGAGATCGGCCGAATAGATGCCGGGCCGCTCCCGGCCGACGAGCCTTTCCTCGGCGCTGTTGGCGCATTCCGAAGAGAAGGCGATGCCTTCGAGCCCTTTCTTGAGCAAACGGCGCAGCTTGTCCTTTGCCGTCACGACCGCGGTCTTGACCCCTCTCTGCGAAAAAAGAGCTGGGATCGTCTCGCTTCTCAAAAAGCTTTCGTCGGTCATCATCACTTCCGCGCCGCTCGCGCGGTCGAGATGGTAATTGCCGGAGATGCCGTGAACCGAAGGCGGCGCGCCGGTGACGATCGAAAGGTTGTTGGGGTTGGTAAAGCTCGGCATCACCGCTTCGGCGGTGCCGAGAAAACCCTCTTCGCGCAAACGCGCGATCCGCGGCAGGATGCCGTCGGCGAGGCCGCGGGCGATATACGCGGGGTCGCAGCCGTCCGCGCAGATGACGACGGTCGGCCGCGAAGGAGCTTTGTAGCTGCGGCCGTTGAGGGAAAGCGTTGCCGGCGAGCGCGTCACCGCGACCTCAGTCCTTTCTCGAATCGCTTCGCTCTCGGATCGCGCGAGAAGCCGAAAAGCCGCCTTCCGGCAAACGCCGCTTCGCGCCGGGCCTGCGGATGTTCTAGGCTACTCTTTCGATAGGAACGGCGCGAGAGGGAGGAGAGGATGCGGATCGGGTTTATCGGTACCGGCACGATGGGTCTGCCGATGCTCAATAACCTTCTCAAAAAAGGGTATCAGGTTTGCGCTTACGACCTCGCCTCGGCCGCTCTCGAGGCGGCGCAAAAGGCCGGCGCAGAGCGCGCGGGTTCGGCCGCGGAAGCCGCTTCTGCGGGGGATCTCGTCATCACCATGCTGCCCTCTTCGGGGAATGTCGAAAAGGCCTATCTCGGCCCCGGCGGGATCATCGAAAGGGCGAAAGAGGGAACCCTTTTGATCGACATGTCGACAATCGACCCCGGAACCTCGCAGCGCCTTGCCGCGCGCCTCAAAGAGCGGCGTTTGCGCTTTCTCGACGCGCCGGTTTCGGGCGCCGTCGGACGCGCCATCGAGGGCACTCTCACGATCATGGTCGGCGGCGAAGCGGCGGACTTTAGAGAGGCGCGGGAGGTCCTTTCCGCGATGGGCCGCAACATCATCCATGTCGGCCCGGTCGGTTCCGGCGAGGTGGCAAAGCTTTGCAACAACCTCGTCGCCGGGGCGGCGATGATCGCCGTCTGCGAAGCCTTCCGCCTCGGCGAAGGCTTTGGCGTCGACGCCAAGATCTTGACCGAAGTCATCGCTCATTCCTCGGGAGCGACCTGGGTCATGGAGCACGGCCACCCGGTTCCCGGGATAAACCCGAACGCCGCTTCGAGCCGCGCCTACGCCGCCGGCTTTATGACCGATCTGATGGCGAAAGACGTGGGCCTTGCGGTCGCCGCCGCGAGGGAGAAGCGCATTCCCGTTTTCCTCGCTCCAACGGCGGCGCAGCTTTACCGGCTGGCTTCGGCTTACGGTTTCGGGCGCAAGGATTTCTCCTCGCTTTACGAATTTCTGAAGCCCGCCGCCCCGGACGCTCCGGTTTGAGAAAACCGGCCGATCCCGGGCAAGGAAAAGGCGTATCATAAACCGCCCGAAGGCCGCAAAAGCGCCGCACGAACAGGAGGTTTGCCGAATGAAGAACGGTCTCGTCATCATCGATGCCGACGGCCACGCCGTCGATTATGAGTCTGTCTACCGCGACAGGCTTCCGGCCCAATACCGGCAGAGAAGCTCGATCTTTCCGAGCGATAATTTCGACCGGTCGCAAAACGGAAAACTGAGCGCCAAAAGGCCCAAAAACGCGGCCCGGAACCTTGCCGACAACGACCTGGAAGGGATCGATCTGCAGATCATCTACCCGACGGGAGGGCTTTTCCTCTCGCGTGTGCGCGAGCGCGATTACGCCATTGCCCTTGCGCGCGCCTATAACGAGTGGATCGCCGAGTGGTGCGCGATCGATCGCAAACGTTTGAAAGCGGTCGCTCTCGTGCCCCTTCATGTCGATGCGAAAGCGGCGATCGCGGAAATGGAACGCGCCGTCGGCCGCCTCGGCGCCGTCGCGGTGATGGTCAATACCTTCGATCGCGACCGCAATGTCGCGCATCCGGATTTCTGGCCTTTTTACGAGGAATGCGCGCGTGCGGGAGTGGCCGTCGCCTTTCACGCTTCGGGCAGCAATACGCTCGACCCTTTGAGCCATTCGGAGACTTTCCTCGAAACACACACGCTTTCGCACGTTCCCGAGCAGCTGATCGCGTGTACCGCCGTCATCTATAGCGGGCTTCTCGAAAAATACCGGGATTTGAGGGTTGCCTTTCT
The DNA here is from genome assembly GCA_021790295.1 of Pseudomonadota bacterium. Taxonomy (GTDB): domain Bacteria; phylum Pseudomonadota; class Alphaproteobacteria; order ATCC43930; family CGMCC-115725; genus AP-15. The sequence continues at coordinate 8,995 of JAJYIC010000020.1, forward strand.
CGAAGCCGGGATCGGCTGGGTTCCGTTCTGGATGGAGCATATGGACGAGGAATACGAGCTGCGTCCTTTCGATGCGCCTTTGTTGAAGGGCAAGCCTTCCGAATACATGGCCTGCGGCCGGGTTTTCGTTTCCTGCGAGCCCGAGGAAAAGACCCTCTGTTACGTCCCCGAATTTTTCCCTGCGGACAATATCCTTTTCGCCTCCGATTATCCTCACTGGGACGGCCAATTTCCGCATGCAGTGGAAAGGCTTGCCGATCGCGACGACATTCCGGGCGCGCTCAAACAGAAGATCTTCTTTGACAACCCGCAGCGCTTTTACGGTATGACCGTGGAGGCCCGCGGCGGCGCGCCGCGGGGATAGCGGGCGAGGGCCTGCGGCGAGAGGAGGGGAGGATGCCGAAAGTCGCGGCAGAGCGTTTGCAAACGATCGGCGAAGCCCTTTTCGTCGCGGCCGGGACGCCGCCAGGAGAGGCCGCGATCGTGATGCGTCACGTCGTCAACGCCAATCTCGCCGGGCATGATTCGCACGGCGTGATCCAGATCCCGACTTATATAGACCGGATCAAACGCGGCCATATCGTGCCGGGAGCGCCGTGGACGATCGTCAAGGAAAGCGCGGCGACGAGCGTCATCGACGGCCATTGGGGGTTCGGCTATGTCGCCACCGAAAAGGCGATGCGCCTCACCATAAGGAAGGCAGAAACCTCGGGCGTCGCCGCCGCGACGGTCTTCCGCCAAGGGCATATCGGCCGCCTTGCGAGCTATACCCTGATGGCGGCAAAGGCGGGGATGATCGGTCTCATCACCGCCGACTCCGGGCGTTCGGCAAAGGCCGTGGCGCCTTTTGGCGGGCGCGAGGCGCGCCTTGGCACAAACCCGATCTCGATCGCCATCCCGTCCGATCTCGAGGGGCCGCTTTTTCTCGATATGGCAACCTCGGCCGCGGCCGCCGGCAAGATCGCTCTCGCGGTGGCGCGCGGAACTCCGGTACCCGAAGGCTGGATCATCGATCGCGACGGGCGCCCATCTACCGATCCGAAAGAGCTGCGCCAAGGCGGGGCGCTCCTCCCGGTCGGCGGCAGCGAAGGGTACAAAGGGTACGGCCTTTCGGTCTTGGTCGAGATCTTGTGCGGAATCCTGACCGGGCTCGGTTTTGGGGTCGAGCCTTCGGGCCGCCACAACGATGGCTGCTTTCTCGCCGCTTTCAAGGTCGATGCGTTCCGTCCTCTCGCCGAGTTCAAAAAAGAGGTCGGCGCTTTTGCCCAATACTTGAAAGAGACAAAGCCGGTGCAAGGGGCCGAGAGGGTGTATTATCCGGGCGAAGTCGAATATCTGCGCGAAGAGGACCGGCGGCGGAACGGCATCGAGATCGAGGACGCGACCTGGGAAAAACTGAAAGCCCTCGCCGAAGGTTACGGCATCGCGCAACAACTCGGCTTCTTCGCCGGTTCCTGAACCGGACAAGGCCTTGGCGGAAAAGTCGGGAGGGAGCGATGCGGCAGATGCTGGTTCTTTTCCTTCTCCTTCTTGCCGCTTGCGCGCAAAAACCGCAGCCGCAGCCGGCGCCGGCGGCAGAAAGCGGAGCGGAGTTCGGTTCCTGGCGTCTTCATTCGGGGAAGGCGCCGACGAGGCTCGAATTCGCCGCTCTCCTTGCGGCCTGCAAAGAGGGCGGCAAGACCGCCGCGTTGCCGATCGACCGCTGCCTTCTTGCTCTCGGTTTGAGGAGGGCGCCATGAGCGCAAAGATCGCGATAGAAAACCCGCCGGCTCTCGGCAAGCCTGTTGGCGCCTATTCCCATATTGCGAGGGTCAAAGCGGGCGAATTCGTCTTTATCGCCGGGCAAGTCGCGACCGACGCTGCGGGCGCGATCGTCGGCGGCGGCGATTTCGAAGCGCAATGCGGTCAAGCTTTTGCCAATATCGGCGCGGCTCTTGCCGCGGTCGGAGCGGGCTTTCCCGACATCGTGCAGTTTACGACCTACCTCGTCCATTCGCAGGATATTGCGAAATTCGCGGCGTTTCGCGCGCGCGAATTTCCGCGCCTCTTTGCGAAAGGCGCCTATCCTCCGAATACGCTTCTCATCGTCGACCGCCTCGTCAACGAAGCCTTTCTGATCGAAATCCAGGCGGTCGCCGCTCTCTAGGAAGATAACCGCGTCCTATCGTTGCGGCAGAAGGCAGAAACCTTGCGCCGCGATGCCGAGCGCCGGGTTCAACTTGCTGCGGAAATTTTCGAAGGCGATTGCGGCGGTCAGTTCGACGATCTGAGCTTCGCTATAATGCTCTTTGAGACGCGCAAAAAGCGCCTCGTCGACCCTCTCTCCGGTCACCGTCATGCGTTCGGCATAATCGAGCGCAACCCTTTCCGCCTCGCTGAAAACGCCGCTTTCGCGCCAGTTCTCCAACTCCTCTACTCTTGCCTTGCCCTCATCCTCTCCCTTCACACGGAAGGAATTGATGTCGATTCAAAAAGGGCAGCCGTTGATGAGCGCGACGCGCAGCGAGACGAGAGGGGGCAAAGTCGGCGGCAATTTCCCGGATTGGCCGATCGCGGCGCCAAGCATCCGCGCCGCGCGCAGGATCGGCGGGCAGTGCGCCAACACCTTGGTCGTGTTCAAAAGATCGCCAAAGCGCGCGAGATCCTCGAGAAACGCCTCTTCGAGGATCGGGTCGCCCCCATCCTTTTCGATTTCACTGACCCTTGGCATCTTTTTTCCTCCTTACTGTTCGAGAATGGGGGGTCCCTTTCGCCGTCTCAAGTCGAAGGCCGCCAATTTTGTCCTTCGGGCTCTTCCCCTGGGGGCCTGCAAAAGATCACGACGCCTCCGCGAGCGGTCTTGCGCTTTCCCCCGCCTTGGGCAAAGGCCCGAAAGCGGGCGGCGGGATGCGGCGCCGAGACGCCCCCTCATACGCCGAGGCGATGGCGAGAAGGACGTCTTCGCGTCCGGGCTCGGCGCGAAAGACGAGAGAAAAGGGAAGGCCCGGCCAGGGGATCGTTGTCGGTTCTTGCGAAGGGACGGAAAGATACCGTTTGCCGTCGCCGCTCAGGGCAAAGACGGGATCGTAAACGGTCGTCACATAACCCGCGGGGATCAGCACCTCGGTGACCCCGGCATTCGGCCCGTAAAAGGATTCGAGACGCAGGTTCGAGGCTCCGGCCTCGGGATCGTGAGCGCCTCCGATCTTGGCCGGCGGCAAAGGGGTGTGCAGGCGCACCAGAGCGTCGAGCCGGTTTTCCAGCATCACCATCATATCGAGACGGCGCAAAAGCTCGCGCAGCATGATGCGCTCGTCGACCCCTTGGCGGCCCGCCAAAGGATTGCGCGGGTCGGAAACCTCCTCCCAATTCCTGAAAGCGGCGCGGCCGTCGTCGCCCCAGAATTTGGAGCGGGCGTTGAGCGCCTCGAAATCGGCGAGAGTTTCGGCAAAACCGCGCGCCCGCCAATCTTCGGCGCGGCGCGAAAGATACTGGTTGACCTGAAAGCGGAAAGACATCGCCAGTTGCTGTTGCTGGATCGTGGCGATGTCGAGGTTTTGCGGCGGCGCGATGCGCCCTTCGGCGAGTTCCACCATATAGTCGATCGGCTTCATCCGCCCGCTGCCGAAAACTTTCCCCGGTGCGAATTCGGTTGGCCGGATCGCGGCAGCGAATTCTCCGAACAGAGGTTCGCCGTCGCCGCCCAAACGAAAGAGAAGATCGGGCATAAAGATCGGGACGAGACGCGCCAGAGCCTCGCGGAAATCGGGTTTCAGCACCTCGAATTCGGGGTCGAAAGGCGAAAACCGGTCCGAAGATTGGACGAGGCTCGCGCCGAGCCTTTGCCCGAGAACGGTCTTGATCTCGCTGAGCGCGGCCGTGACGATCGGGGCCGTCGCTTTCTCCCCCGGGCGGATGCGCAGCGATTCTCTGACGATGCCGATGCGCATGCCTTTGAGAGCCCCGGGCGCGCCTGAATTCCGGGCAAAGGCGGCGTAAGAGCCGGGAAGCACAGACGAACGCGGCACCGTGGTAAAGGGGTCGCGCGGATCGTAAAACCCCTCCTCGCCCTCTTTCAAGGCATCGAGAACCTTGGCGGCGTCGAGAAGGCTGCGGGCCAAGATCCCCGTGCGATCGCAATAGATGTCGGCGCCTATCGCCCCTCCGATGAAGCCGATCAGGGACTTGTGCGGGAGGATGCAAGCGATCGCATTGTGGTTTGCGGGGCCGCGACAGGAAGCGCGGGTTTCCTCGCCAATGCTGATCATGGCGAGATTGGCGCCGACCGAGACGCCCGAACCCGAACTCGAACCGAGAGAGGCGGCGCGGGTCGTGTCATACGGATTTGCGGGGTTCCCGCCCCAGCTCGAACGCTGATAGCCGAGAGTCGAAGGCAGGATCTTTTCCGGTTTATGCCTTCCGCCGGGATCGCCCGCGCGGCCGTTATATTCGGTGCAGGCGGCTTTGGCGAAGATGATCGCGCCCTTTTTCCTGAGGCGCTCGACAAGGATGTGGTCGCGGGCGGGGAAATCGATGTCATAGGCCGCGTCGCCTCCGGCCGTGGTGCGCATGTCTTTGGTGTCGAAAGGGTCTTTGAGGGAGACCACGACCCCGTAAAGCGGCATCTCGTCGAGAGGCGGGTTTTGGCCGTAACGGGCGTCGTATTCGGCGGCCTGTTCGAGAGCGTCGGGAAGGCGCCGGAACAGTTCGCAAACCTGAGGCGCACCGGCAGGCAAAGGGCCCAAGGAAGGATGGCGGTCGAAATCGCCGCGGCAGGTGAGCGAGCGTTCGCCGCGTAAATTGAGCGTTGCAAGCGCGTTGAGCTGCCCCGCTTCGGGTTTCCCGGCGATCATCCCGTATTGCTGGAACACCTCGGGGTCGGAAGCGGTGTTCTCCATGCGGCCCCATTCGAGGGGAGGCCCCCGATACGCGTCGAGATCGGGAAGAATCGCCGAAGCGGCAATCGTTTCCGAAGGGAAAGAGAGCGAGGCTCCGGCCCTCACCGCGCCTTTCCTTTCGCCGACCGGGGCGCCCGAAGGAGTGACGAGAAGGCTTGCGACCCCGTTGAAGGCGCGGGCGCGTTCGATATACCGGCGCAGGGTCGCGACGCAAGTCGTCTCTCCCGCGCGGATGGCGCGGTGCAGCTCCTCGATCGTCGCTTCTTCGAGGGAAAAGCGCCCCCCCTCTCCATCCTCTTTATCCGCCATCGCCCTTTCCTTCTCCATTTACGCCCGCGCCCAAGCTTAGCACCGCCGCAGGTGCGCGCACTTTCCCGCCTTCCTCGCGCGAGGGGCGGTCAGAACGGCAAAAGCTCGGCGAGGCTT
>JAJYIC010000021.1 GCA_021790295.1 Pseudomonadota bacterium
GCCATCAGCGAGGCAGCGCACCCCTACGGGCTGTACTACGCCCCGGACCCCTCCTCGCAGATCGCCTGCACCATCGGCGGCAATGTGGCGGAAAATTCGGGCGGCGTGCACTGCCTCAAATACGGCGTAACCACCAACAATATTCTCGGCCTCCAGATGATCCTGATGGACGGCGAGGTGATACGCCTCGGCGGACGGCATTTCGAAGAGGGAAGCTATGATCTCCTCGGGGTGATGACGGGCTCGGAAGGGCTTTTGGGGGTCATCACCGAGGTGACGCTGCGCATCCTGCCGAAACCGCAGAGCGCGCGCGCGCTTCTTCTCGGCTTTCAAGGGATCGCCGCGGCCGCAGACTGCGTTGCCCGCATCATCGCCGCAGGGATCATCCCCGCCGGCATGGAGATGATGGACCGGCGCGCGACCGAAGCCGCGGAGGATTTTGTCAAGGCCGGCTACCCTCAGGGCGTCGAGGCTCTCCTTATCGTCGAACTCGACGGCGTGCCGTCAGAGGTCGATCACCTGATCGGGGTGGTCGAAGGGATCGCGCGCGAATGCGGCGCGACGACCATCAGGAAAAGCCGCGACGACAGCGAAAGGCTTCTCTTCTGGTCCGGGCGCAAGGCCGCTTTTCCGGCGGTCGGGCGCATCTCTCCCGACTATTATTGCATGGACGGCACCATCCCGCGCGGGCGCCTCGCCCAGGTCCTGACCCGCATCGGCGAACTTTCCCTGCGCCACGGGCTTGCCGTCGCCAATGTCTTTCATGCCGGCGACGGCAATCTCCATCCTCTCATCCTTTACGACGCAAACAAGAAAGGCGAGATCGAACGCGCCGAGGCTTTCGGCGCCGACATCCTCCGGCTTTGCGTCGAAGTGGGAGGAGTCCTTACCGGCGAACACGGGGTCGGGGTCGAAAAGCGCGACCTCATGGGAACCATGTTCGAAGAGACCGATCTTGCTCATCAAGAGCGCCTCAAATGCGCCTTCGACCCCGAAGGATTGCTCAACCCCGGCAAGATGTTCCCCGAACTCCACCGCTGCGCCGAACTCGGCCGCCTGCACGTCCACGCCGGCAGGTTGCCGCACCCCGATCTGCCCCGCTTCTGACAGGGGCCAAAGCCGTGACCCGCTTCACGCCGAGCACGATCGGCGAACTTTCGGAAGCGGTAAGGGAAGCCCTTGGCGCGGGAGAGCCTTTGGAACTCCTTTGCGGCGGCAGCAAACGCGGTCTCGGCCGGCCTTTGCAATTGCCGGGAACGCTCGATCTTTCGCGCCTTTCCGGGATCCGCTCTTATGAGCCGAGCGAACTCGTGCTGACCGCCGGGGCGGCGACGACCCTTACCGAAATCGAGGCCGCGCTTGCCGCAAAGGGTCAGATGCTTGCCTTCGAGCCTCCGGACTGGAGCGCGCTTTACGGGCTTTCCGGGGAAGAGGCGGGGAAGGCGAGCCTTGGCGGCGCGCTTGCCTCTAACCTTTCGGGACCGCGGCGGGTGAAGGCGGGGGCGGCGCGCGACCATTTTCTCGGTTTTCGCGCCGTCAGCGGGCGCGGCGAAATGTTCAAGGCCGGAGGCAAGGTCGTCAAGAACGTGACCGGTTACGATCTGCCGAAACTGATGGCGGGCTCTTTCGGGACCTTGGCGGCGCTCGAAGAGGTCACGGTCAAGGTCCTGCCGCGCCCGCAAAGCGAAGAGAGCGTCCTCCTTTTCCCTCTCGAACCCGCGGCGGCGCAAAGCCGGCTCGACCTCGCGCTCGGGTCGCCTCTCGAACTCTCCGCCGCCGCCTACCTTCCCGCTGCCGCGGCTGCCCAGATCGAAGCGCCGAAAGGGCTGCCCGCGGCCGTGGTATTGCGTCTCGAAGGCCCGTCCGCCTCTCTTCGCGAGCGCCGCGAACGCCTCCAGAAAGAGCTTGCAGAGGGGTGCGAGTCCTCGTTCCTCGAAGGCGAAGAAAGCGCCCTTTTATGGCGGGCGATCGGCGATGGGGCGCCCTTTTCGAAGCTTTTGTCTTCCGCCCTTTGGCGGCTTTCGGCGGCGCCCCGCCGCGGCGCCGAAATCGCCCTTCGTTTGAGCCGCACTCTCGATCTTTGTTGGTATCTCGATTGGGGGGGCGGGCTTTTGTGGGCGGCGGTCAAGGGCGCGGGAGAGGATGGCGGCGCCCGGCTCCTGCGCGAAGCCTTGCACGGCGAGGGCGGAGGGGAAAGCGGATCCGCCACGCTCCTGCGCCGCTCGCCCGGCCTTTCCTATGCCCTCGCTCCTTTCGAACCGCAAAGCGAGGCTCTCTCGGCGCTTTCCCGGCGCGTCAAGGCGGCTTTCGATCCCTGCGGCATCCTCAACCCCGGCCGCATGGTCGAGGAAAGCTGAGCGAAGAAAGCCGCAAAATTGCAGACCAACTTTTCCCCGGCGCAGCTTTCCGATCCCGGCGTCCGTTACAGCGAGACGGTCTTGCGGCGCTGCGTTCATTGCGGGTTTTGCACCGCCACCTGTCCGACCTATGTGCTTCTCGGCGACGAGCTCGACAGTCCGCGCGGGCGCATCGCTCTCATCAAGAACATGCTGGAAGAAGGGCTCGCCCCGGCGGCGGAGACGGTCAAACACATCGACCGCTGCCTTTCCTGTCTTTCCTGCGTGACGACCTGCCCCTCGGGGGTCGATTACATGCATCTCGTCGATCACGCTCGAGGCTTTATCGAGAAGCATTACCGCCGGCCTTTTGCAGAGCGCGCCTTGCGCCGCTTCCTCTCGCGGGTCTTGACGAGCCCTTCCCGCCTGCGCCTCGCCCTTTATGCCGCGTGTCTCGCCCGCCCTTTGGCGCCTTTGATGCCGCGCCCTTTGAGGCCGGTTTTCGCCCTCGCTCCGCACCGGCTCCCCTCGCGCTCGCGTTTGGAGAAGCCGCAGGTCTTTCCCGCGGTAGGCAAACGGCGCCTGCGCGCGGCGCTTTTGCCCGGTTGCGCGCAAAGGGTTTTGCGCCCCCAGATCAACGAGGCGACGATCCGGCTTCTCTGCCGGCTCGGCTGCGAGGTCGTGGTTTTGCGCGAATGCCGTTGTTGCGGCTCTCTCGACCATCACCTTGGACAAGAGGAGGAGGCGCTTTCCTTCGCCCGCGCCACCATCGACGCCTGCGAAAGCGAAAGGGCGCAAAACGGGCTCGACGCCGTCATCGTCAATGCCGCGGGCTGCGGCACGACCGTCAAGGATTACGGCTTTATGCTGCGGGGTGACCCGGCCTATGCCGAAAAGGCGGCGAGGGTCTCCTCTCTCGCCCGCGACCCGAGCGAGGTGGTCGGCGCGCTCGGCCTCTCTTCCCCGAACCGCAACGGCAAAGGGCTCAAAGTCGCCTATCACTCCGCCTGCTCTCTCCAGCACGGGCAGAAATTGCACAAGGAACCGAAAAAGCTCCTCGAGGCCGCGGGCTTTCTTGCTCTCGATGTGCCCGAAGGCCATCTCTGCTGCGGCTCGGCGGGAACCTATAACCTGTTGCAGCCGGGGATCGCCGAAGCCTTGCGCCAAAGAAAGCTTGCGCACATCCGCGCGCTCGAGCCCGATCTCGTCGCCGCCGGCAATATCGGCTGCATCGTCCAGCTCGAAAAAGACTCTCCGGCGCCGGTCGTGCATACGGTCGAGCTTTTGGATTGGGCGACGGGCGGCCCCGAGCCTTCCGCTCTGGCCGCAAGGGCGGGGCGGAAACCCTAAGCCCGCCCGCTCGCCGAACGGCGCGCCCTGAGCCGCGCCAATGCCGGGAGAAGGAACGAAACGGCAAGCGCCGCGGCGCCGATCACGCTTGGCAGAACCCAGTCCGCGCCTCCGGCAAAAGCCCGCCCCCCTGCGGCGCCGAGATCGACATAAGCGATCGTCAAAGGAAGCTGGCCGACAAGGGAGCCGAAACTGTAGGCGCCGAGCGGGATCCGCGACAGGCCGAGGACGTAATTGGCAAGGGAATGCGGCATCACCGGGATGAGACGCACCGCCGCGACGGCGCGCCAGCCGCCGCGCTCGGCGCGTTCGAGATAAGCCCCGATGCGCTTCATTCCTTCGAGATCGACGAGACCCGCATTGATAAAGCGGGCCACAAGAAATCCGGCGACGGCGCCGAGCGCGCTCCCGCTCGCCGCCCACAAAAGCCCCCAGGCCATGCCGAAAACGAGCCCCGCGACGATCGCGAGAAGCGTGCGTGGGACGAAGAGGAGGCTCGCAGCGACCTGCGCGGCGAGAAAGACGAGAGGGGCTGCGGGAGCGCGGGCGATCGCCCCGCTCAAGGAAAGGGGATCGAGCGAGCCGTGCCAGAACCCCACCGCCCCGACGCCGAGGGCGAGAAGGGAAAGAACGGCCGCCCGCGCCGCCAAGAGCCACCCCGGCAAGGCGAACGCAAGCACCCTTTCCTTCACAGCCTCTCCCGCCGCGGCAAAGGGATGACCGCCGCGGCGTCCGCCTCTTCAAAAGGGCGCTCCTCGCGACAAGCCGGACGAAGGGCGCGGCGCTCTAACCATCCGACCCCGAAAAGATCGACGATCCCGATCACGAGGCGATCGAAGTTGCCGTATTTCGAGATCCCTTTCCGCCGCGGTCTGTCGTTGACCGGAACCTGGCGCACGACTCCTCCTTCGCGCAAAACCAGGGCCGGAAGGAAACGATGCATGTGGTCGAAGGCGGGAAGAGCGAGAAAAAGGGCGCGTGGAAAAAGCTTGAGCCCGCAGCCGGTGTCTCTTGCGCCGTCGCCGAGAAGCCGGCGCCGCACGGAATTGGCGAGCCTCGATGCTTGCCGTTTCGACCATCGGTCGCGCCGATTTTGCCTTTCGCCGGCGAGAAGCAGAAGGGGAGAGGCCGGCGCCTCCGCGGCAAGCCGCCACAGGCGCGGGATATCGGCGGGATCGTTCTGGCCGTCGCCGTCGAGGGTCGCGATCCACTCCGCGCGCGCCCCTTTGACCCCCGAGAGGATAGCGGCGCTTTGGCCGCAGCTTTTCTCGTGGCGAAGAAGGCGCAGTTGCGGCACCTCGCGGCAAAGGCGGGCGATCTCTGCGGCGGTGCCGTCGCGGCTTCCGTCATCGACATAAAGGATCTCGTAAGCCAGCACGCCGTCGAGCACTGCGCATATCTCGTTGACGAGCGGAGCGATATTCGCCTCTTCGTCCCGGACCGGAATGACGATGGAAAGATCCACGAAACCGCTGCCGCTGCGCTTCAGTTTCTTGATAAGAACAACGAGCGGGCGCTCTCGATCCGCCTCAAACTCTGTGCGGTCGATTTAGCATGTTTGCCGCCAGAGGACAAAGCGGCTTCGATCGCGGCGCAGGCCCGTTCGCGGTAACGAAAAGGAGAGAGAATGCCAAATTCGCCGCAAGCCGCCGCAGGCTCGGCCGGGAGAGGGGCAGAGTCCGAGGCGGGCTTGGCCGCGAGCCGCGGCCTGCGCGCTCCCGCCATAGGTTTCCTCGGGCTCCTTTTCGCCGCTCTCGCCGTCGGCATCGTCGCGGGCTTTGGCGCCGTCCTCTTCCGCCTGATGATCGGCTTCGTCCATAACCTTTTGTTCCTCGGAAAACTCTCCGTCTTTTACGATTCGAGCCTCTTTACCCCGGCAAGCCCATGGGGAGCGTTGGTCGTTCTCGTTCCTGTGATCGGCGCCCTCGGCGTCACTTTCATCGTCAAGAACTTCGCGCCCGAGGCCAAAGGGCACGGCGTGCCCGAGGTCATGGGCGCGATCTATTATCGCAGCGGGGTGATCAGACCGGTGGTCGCGGTCGCAAAATCGCTCGCTTCGGCGCTCGCCATCGGCACCGGCGCCGCGGTCGGACGCGAAGGGCCGATCGTCCAGATCGGCGCCTCTTTCGGCTCGACCCTGGGCCAAATCCTCCCCATGAACCGGGGGCAGAGGATCACGCTCGTCGCGGCCGGCGCCGGCGCCGGCATTGCCGCGACCTTCAACACGCCGATCGGCGGGGTCATGTTCGCACTCGAGTTGATGCTGCCCGAGGTGAGCGTCAACACCTTTTTGCCGGTTGCCTTGGCGACCGGCACCGCGACCTTTATCGGGCGTTTGTTTTTCGGCCCGCAACCCGCTTTTGCCGTCCCCTCGGTGGCGCCGATCCCGAACCTTCTTCCGGCTACGGGGGCGCTCAACCTCGTCCTTTATCTTGTTCTCGGCTGCCTCGCCGGCCTTGCTGCGACCGGTCTCATCCGCGGCCTTCATTTCCTCGAAGACCTCTTCGAGCGCATTCCGCAGCCCTATTTGCGTCATATGCTGGGCATGCTCCTCTTCGGCCTCTCGCTTTACGGCCTCGAGCGGCAGTTCGGTCATTACTTTATCGAGGGCGTCGGCTACGCGACGATCCAGGCGATTCTGACCGGCCAGCTCGTTGGGGTGGGGCTGATCGCTCTCCTCTGCATCGGCAAGATCACGGCAACCTCGCTTTCCCTCGGTTCCGGTTCTTCGGGCGGGGTCTTTTCGCCTTCACTCTTTATCGGGGCGACGCTTGGCGGGGCCTTCGCCGGGTTTCTCGCACAGCTCTGGCCGGGAGCCCCGGTCAACCTTCCGGCCTTTGCCATGGTCGGCATGGGCGCCGTCGTCGGAGGCGGCACCGGAGCGGCGATGACCGCGGTGACGATGATCTTCGAGATGACTCGCGATTATGCGATCGTTCTGCCGATGATCCTCGCGGTCGCCGCCAGCCTCGGCATACGCCGCCTGTTGTCGCGCGAGACCATTTATACGATGAAGCTGGCGCGTCGCGGCCAGGAGCTTCCAAAGGCGCTTCACACCAACATGTTCCTGGTCCGGCGGGCGAGAAACGTGATGAACCGCGATTTCCTCCTATTGCCCGCCGAGTTGACGATCGGCGAGATCGCGGAGCAATACGACGCTCGCAGAGCCCTCAGGCCGGTCGTCGTCACCCACGGCGAGCGAATCGCCGCAGTGGCGCAGATCGAGATCGGAACCGAGCGCAGCCGCTCGATTTTCGACAAAAGCGCGCGGCTTGGCGATGTCGCACACCGCGATTTCATCCTCGCCCGCGAGGATGCGGTGATGTTCGACGTCATCGCCCGGCTCGCGCGCAGAAAGGCGGCGGCTGTGCTCGTCGTCAGCCGCGCGATCGGGCGCTCGCATGTGCCGCGCCCCGAGGATGTGCGCGGGATCATCACCAAAGAGAGGGTGGCCGACGAGGTCGCCGACAGCCTCGAAGTCTATCCGCACTAAGCCCCGAGTGCCCTTAGCGTTCGAGCCAGGCGATGTGAAGGGTGTTGGTCGCGCCCGGAGTGCCGAAAGGGATGCCGGCGGTGATGACGATGCGCTCTCCGGGACGCGCGAACTCCTCCTTGCGGGCGATGCGAAGCGCCTCCTCGACCATGTCGGAAAAGCTTTCGACATCGCGGGTGTGGACAGGGTGGGCGCCCCACAAAAGCGCAAGCCTGCGCGCGGTCGAAAGGCTCGAAGTCAAGACCAGGATCGGCGCCTGCGGCCTCTCCCGCGCCGCGCGCAAGGCGGTCGCTCCCGATGTCGTATAAGAGACGATGGCGGCGGCGCCGGCCGTATGCGCAACCTGCGAGGCGGCGGCGGTGATCGCATCGGGATCGCTGCGCCGGTGCTCGATCCGGGTGGTTTCGAGAAGGGAAAAGAACAGCGGGTCCTGGTGCACGCGGCAGGCGATGCGGTTCATCATCGCCACCGCCTCGACCGGATAACGTCCGGCCGCGGTTTCGGCCGAAAGCATCACCGCATCCGCCCCTTCATAAACGGCCGTCGCGACATCGGAAGCCTCGGCGCGGGTGGGGGTGGGCGAAAAGATCATCGATTCGAGCATTTGCGTGGCGACGACGACCGGCTTTCCGGCAAGACGGCAGGCGTGGATCACCTCTTTCTGCACGCTCGGCACGTCTTCGGGCGGCATTTCGACGCCGAGATCGCCGCGCGCGAGCATCACCCCGTCGGCAAGCTCGATGATCTCGGCAAGCCTCTTGATCGCGGAAGGCTTTTCGAGCTTGACCATGACCCCGGCGCGCTCGGCGACGAGCTTCCTGCCTTCGGCCACGTCCTCGGGTCGCTGGACAAAGGAAAAGGCGATCCAGTCGGCGCCCTTTTCGAGAGCGAAGGCGAGATCGGTGCGGTCTTTCTCCGTCACCGCCGAGACGGCAAGGACGACGTTCGGAACATTGACCCCTTTGTGGTCGGAAAGAGGACCGCCGACGAGGCATAGGGTTTCGGCAAAATCGGCCCCGCAGGAAAGGACCTTCAAGGAAAGCTTGCCGTCGTCGAGAAGGAGGAGGGTCCCCGCAGAAAGAGCCGCGAAAACTTCGCGGTGGGGGAGGGGGGCGCGGGTCTCGTCTCCCGGCCGCGGATCGAGATCGAGGCGGAAAGAGGCTCCCTCTTCGAGTTCGATGCGGCCCTTTGCGAAAGAGCCGAGACGCAGTTTCGGCCCCTGCAAATCGGCGAGGATCCCGATCGGCCGCCCGCTTTCGGCTTCGACCTCGCGGATCGCGGCAAGGCGCGCCTCGTGCTCCTCCCGGCTGCCGTGGCTGAAATTGAGGCGGAAGACATCGACCCCGGCCGCATGGAGCGCCCGGATCTCCTCGATCCGGGAGCTGGAAGGCCCCAGGGTGGCGACGATCTTCACACTGCGCCGGCGCCGCATGACCCTTTTCCCCGCACCCGTTCCCCCGTCAATTCTCTACGAGAACGGCGCGGAAATCATTGACATTGGTGAGAGTGGGGCCGGTGACGACGAGATCGCCGAGAGCGGCGAAAAAACGATGGCTGTCGTTGCGGGCAAGGAGAGCCTTTGCCTCGATGCCGAGGGCGGCGGCGCGCGCGAGGCTTTGCGGATAAAGGATCGCCCCGGCGTTCTCTTCGCTGCCGTCGATGCCGTCGGTGTCGCAAGCCAAAGCCGAAATCCCCTCCGCTCCATCGAGAGCCTCAGCAAGGGCGAGGAGGAATTCGCTGTTGCGTCCCCCGCGCCCCTCGCCTTTGAGGGTCACCGTCGTTTCTCCTCCGGAAAGGAGAACGGCCGGAGGACGCAGCGCTTCCTCTCCGACCCTCAACCCTCCCCCTTTGAGGGAAAGGGCGATCGCCGCCAGAACCCGCGCCGCCTCGCGCGCCTCCCCTTCGATTCGGTCGGAAAGAACGATCGGAAGGATGCCGGCGGAAAGGGCCGAAAGCGCGGCCGCTTCGAGCGAGGCTCGAGGGCTTGCCACGAGTTCGAAACGCACGCGCAGAAAGAGAGGGTCCCCGGGTTTCGGTGTCTCCTCCTCCGCCTTTTCGAGATGAGAGAGGACGGCTTTCGGTTCCTCGATCCGGTATTTCGCGAGAACCGCGCGGGCATCGGCAAAGCTCGTCGGATCGGGCACCGCGGGTCCCGAAGCGATGACCGCGGGATCGTCGCCCGGAACATCCGAGATCGCCAAGGTGAGGACGCAAGCAGGCGCCGCCGCGGCGGCGAGACGGCCGCCTTTGACGCGCGACAGATGCTTTCTCACGGTGTTGATCTCGGAGATCCTTGCGCCGCAGGAAAGGAGAGCCCGGGTAACCGCCTGCTTGTCGGCAAGAGAAAGCCCCGCGGCGGGAAGGGAGAGAAGCGCCGAACCCCCGCCTGAAGCGAGAAAGACGAGCTGGTCTTCGGGCCCGAGAGAGCGCGCGCGTTCGAGGATGCGTTCGGCCGCCCGCTCTGCCGCGGCGTCGGGAACGGGGTGGGAGGCCTCGACCACCTCGATCCTTTCGCACGGAACCCTGTGGCCGTAACGGGTGACGACGAGACCTTCGAGAGGGCCTTGCCACAAGCTTTCGAAAGCTTGCGCCATCGCCGCCGCGGCCTTGCCGGCGCCGAGGACGACCGTGCGCCCGCGCCAAGGCGGGGGCATGTGGCCGGCAAGAGCGCGGCGCGGATCGGCCGCCTTGACGGCGGCATCGTATAACCGGCGCAAAAGCGGACCCGCCCTATCTGCAAAAGGCGATCCGCGAGCGCTCTTTCGTCTTGCCATTGCGAAGGCCATTTCATTTCATGTCGAAGAGGGCGGAAAAGCGGGAGCAGGCAACGCCGAAAGGCGGCCTGCGAGGCCGCCCGCGCAAAGGAGAAATCGCGTGAGGACTTGCGGCCGGCCTCTTCTGCCCGGTGCGGCTTTGTCGATCCTGTTGCTGTTCTCGGCTCCGAGCCTTGCCGGTCCGGCGCCGAAGGGGCCGCCTGCACCTCCACCGCAAGCTTCGCCCGCGCCGAAGGCTGCGCCCGCTCCCGCCTCGCAGGCGAGCCCGGCAGAGCCTCGCCGCCCCGCGGCCGCCGCGGCGACGCCTTTTGCGCAAATCTTCGCCAAACTGGCGAAGAAACTCTCGGCGGTCGTCGTCAATATTTCGACGACAAAGGAAATCCCCGAGCCTGCGGAAAAAGGACCCGGGGCTTCCTCGCCTCTCCCCGGCACGCCTCTCGACCAGTTCTTTCGCGATTTCTTCGGGAAGGAAGGGCTTGCGGGCCGCAGGAACCCCTCGGCGCGCCGTATTGCCTCTCTCGGCTCGGGCTTTATCATCGATCCAAAGGGCCTCATCGTCACCAACGACCATGTCATCGACAATGCCGACAAGATATGGGTGACCCTTTCCGACAACACGAATTTAGAGGCACAGGTGGTCGGGCGCGACCCGATCAGCGATCTTGCGCTGCTCAAGGTCGATGCCAAAGCGCCGTTGCCGGCCGCTTCCTGGGGCGATTCGAACAAGGCTCGGGTCGGCGACTGGGTGCTCGCGATCGGCAACCCTTTCGGGCTCGGCGGCACCGTCACTTCGGGCATCATCTCCGCAACCGCGCGCGACCTCAGAGCCGGGCCTTACACCGATTTCCTGCAAACCGACGCGGCGATAAACCGCGGCGACTCAGGCGGGCCGATGTTCGATCTCGCAGGCAAGGTGATCGGCATCGATACCGCGATCCTGACCCCTTCGGGGGGCTCTGTCGGCATCGGCTTTGCCATCCCATCGGACGATGCGCGCCCCATCATCGAACAGCTGGAAACGAACGGGAAAGTGTCGCGCGGCTGGATCGGCGCGCGCATCCAACCCGTCACGAATGCGATCGCCGAAGCCGTCGGGCTCAAAACGACCGGCGGCGCGATGATCGCGGCGATCGACCCCTCTAGCCCGGCGTCGGCAAAGCTCAAACCCGGAGACGTGATCCTCGACTATGACGGCAAAACGGTCTTGACCAGCCGCGCCCTTCCCCGTCTCGTCGCCGCGACGCCGCCCGGAAAGACCGTCAAGATCACCCTGTGGAGGGAGAACCGGAAGCGCGTGATCGCGATCAAGATCGCCGAGCTCAACCCGGACCGCCCGGCGCCCGCCGCACCAAAGCCGAAACGCCCGCCTCCCCCGCAAAGCGTCGCGGCTCTCGGCTTGAAGCTCGCACGGCTCACCCCCGATCTCGCCAAACGCTACTCCCTTCCCGCGGGCGCCAAAGGGGTCATCGTCATGAAGGTTCCGCAAGACTCGGTCGCGGCCGAAGACGGCCTTCGCGCGGGCGATCTCATCATCGCCGTCGGCACGAAAAGCGTGAGCGTTCCGGGAGAAGTGAAAGAGGCCGCCGCCGCCGCCCTCAAAAGCGGCAGGAAAAATCTTCTGGTCAGGGTCGAGCGCGGCGGCAGCACCCGATTTTTCGCCTTGCCTGCCGCCGGTTGAAAGGCGGCGAGAGGAAGGCCGAGGCGCCCTCACTCGGCCGCGAGAGCGGCGGGCGCGGGCGAGGCGCGGTAAAGCGCGAGAAGCGCGCTCTCCTTCTTCTTGGCGCTCGCGGCGGCCGCCTCCTTGACGTGGCCGAAACCGCGGATCTCGAGCGGCAAAGAGGCGATGGCGACGGCAAGGGCATGGCGTTCGGGAGAAAGGCGTTCGAGGACGAGGGCAAGGGTCTCCTCATAGTCACTGACAAGGCGCCGTTCGAGACGGCGCTCCGCGGTTCTGCCGAAGATGTCGAAAGGCGTTCCGCGCAAAAAGCGCAGCTTTGCGAGAAGGCGGAAAAGGATCAGAACCGAAGGCCCATACGCCTTCTTTTTCAACTGTCCGGTCTCGAGGTCGCGTTCCGCGAAAAGGGGCGGGGCGAGATGGAAGACGAGCCGATAAGGCCCTTCGAACCGCGCGGCAAGGCGCGAGACGAAGTCGGTTTCGGCATAAAGCCGGGCGACCTCGTATTCGTCCTTATAAGCCATGAGCTTGAAAAGGGCGCGCGCCGCGCCGTCGAGAAGGGCGCCGGACCCTGGGACGCGCGCCTCCTCGACCGCGCGCACCTTTTCGACGAGACGGCGATAACGCGCCGCATAGGCTTCGTTCTGATAGCCTCGCAAAAAGGCCGCCCGGCGCTGGATCACCTCTTCGACGCTTTCCGAGAGGCGGTGGCTTCCGGGACGGGCAGAAGGAGGGTTGGCGCGGCTTTCGGTTAGATCGGGATCGGCGGCGGCGCGCCGGCCCCAACGGAAAGCGGCGCGGTTCGCCTCGACGGCGACCGCGTTGAGAGCGATCGCTTGTTCGATCGCCTCGGCGGAGAGCGGCACGCCGCCTTTCTGATAGGCGTAGCCGAGAAGAAAAAGATTGGCGCCGATCGTATCGCCGAAAAGCCTCTGCGCCACCCCCGTCGCGTCGACAAATTCGGCGGAAAGCGCTTTTTCGGCAATGCCGCGTTTGAGTTCGCTTGCGGGGAAGTCCAGATCGGGGTTGCGGGTGAAGGCGCCGGTCATCGTTTCGTGGCTGTTGACGATCGCCTGGCTTTTGCCGCGGGAAAGCTTTCCAAGGCTTTCCGCGCCGGCAGAGACGACGAGATCGCAACCGAGAAGGAGATCGGCGCCCCCTTCGCCGATGCGCGGGGTCCCGATCTCCTCGGGCGTCGCGGCGATGCGGACATGGCTCCAGACCGCACCCCCTTTTTGTGCGAGCCCGGTCATGTCGAGCGTCCTCACGCCTTTTCCTTCGAGATGGCCCGCCATGCCGAGAAGGGCGCTGACGGTGACGACGCCGGTGCCGCCGACCCCGGTGATGAAGATGCCGTAAGGCGCACCGAGAGCGGGAAGTTGCGGTTCGGCAAGCGCGGGAAGCCCTTCTTCCCCGCCCGCCGAGGGCTTTCTCGGGCGCCCCCCTTCGACGCTGACAAAACTCGGGCAGAAACCTTCGAGACAGGAGAAATCCTTGTTGCAGCTCGACTGGTCGATTGCCCTTTTGCGCCCGAACTCGGTTTCGAGAGGGATGACGGCAAGACAGTTCGAAGTCCTGGAGCAATCGCCGCAGCCTTCGCAGACCCGCTCGTTGATGACGACCCGCCTTTGCGGATCGGGGAACCGGCCGCGTTTGCGCCGGCGCCGTTTCTCGGCGGCGCAGGTCTGATCGTAAAGGATCGCCGTGACCCCGGGGATCTCGCGCATCTCCCGTTCGACCGCATCGAGGTCGCGGCGGTGGCGGACCCGCACGCCCGCGGGGAAATCGGTTCCGGGCGGATATTTCTCGGGTTCGTCGGTGACGACGGCAAGGCGCCGCACCCCCTCAGCCGCAAGCCTTTGCGCCAGGGAGGGAACGGTAAGCCCGCCTTCGACGGGCTGGCCTCCGGTCATCGCCACCGCATCGTTGAAAAGGATCTTGTAAGTAACGTTGACCCCGGAGGCGACCGCCGCGCGTATCGCCAAAGCCCCCGAATGGCTGTAGGTGCCGTCGCCGAGATTGACAAAGACATGGCGGGTTTCGGTAAAAGGCGCCTGCCCGATCCAGCTCGCCCCTTCGCCCCCCATCTGCGTAAAGGTCGCGGTGTCGCGGTCCATGAATTGCGCGAGATAGTGGCAGCCGATGCCGGCAAGGGCGCGGCTTCCTTGCGGCACTTTGGTCGAGGTGTTGTGCGGGCAGCCCGGGCAGAAATAGGGCGGGCGCTCGAACGCGGGGATGCTTTGCCCCCCGTCCTTCGCTTCGAGAGCGATAAGGCGTTCGGCGAGCCTTGGACTTTCCTCAAAGCGGGCAAGACGCCGGGCGAGGACCGTCGCCACGCCGCGCGCCGAAAGTTCCCCTTGCGAAGGCAAAAGAGGGGCGCCCTTCTCGTCGCATTTGCCGAGGATCAGAGGGCGCTTTCCCGCGGGCCAGTTGTAAAGCTGCTCTTTCAGTTGGGTCTCGATCAGAGCGCGCTTTTCTTCGACCACCAGGATCTCGTCGAGCCCTTCGGCAAAACGGCGCACCCCTTCGCTTTCGAGCGGCGAGGACATGCCGAGCTTCAGATGGGGTATGCCGAGCTGCGGGCCTTTCCCGTCGAGCCCGCGAAGGGAAAGAGCCTCGCCCACCACGGGGGTCGATTTTCGGCTCGAA